>RFVJ01000423.1 GCA_009928125.1 Betaproteobacteria bacterium | reverse complement strand
TCAATCAGGTCTCTATCAGCAAGTTCATCTACCAGTGCTTCAAAGAGTTTGGGGGTGATCATGTAAAAGGCCGGCCGGTTGTGGTTGAGGACAGCCACAGGTTTTTCTCCAGCCGTTTTTAAGACCTGTGCAGGATTCTTTTTGAATTCGGACATGCTGATGGAATAGTCGGCGTAAATGGTTTGCATGATGGGCACTTCTAAAAATAGAGCTAATTTTAGATCTATTTTTAGGGCTTTTATGAAATCATTCTATGCTTTCTTGTCTTGTTCCAGGCTTGCAATGTCTTGCAGTTCTGGGCGAAAGACAACGTAAGAGGGCTAAGACCGTGTGGGGGTGAGAGCGAAGTTCTGAGTAAAGCGAAGATGAGTGACCGCCCCCACACGGTCTAAGCCCGGAACCCCGGAAGTGCCTCAAAAGACCTTGCAAAATAACAATTTTGTCGTTTAGAATCGAGGGCTTCGCAGCGCATCAGTGATCCCGCGGCGAAGGGCCATGAATTTTTGATTCACATCAATGTTCAAGCCAACCCCACCTAAGAGGTTCCCAGAAGAGGAACACCGACCGTGGAAAAGGATCCAACAAACCTTCTTTTAAAGAGAAAACTCATGACCAAAACGTTCAGCGCAAAACCCGCTGACGTGACGCACGAGTGGTTTGTGATTGACGCGACCGACAAGGTCCTCGGACGAGTAGCCAGCGAAGTTGCTCTCCGTTTGCGCGGCAAACACAAGGCCATTTACACGCCTCACGTCGATACTGGCGACTTCATCGTCGTCGTCAACGCAGCACAACTCAAAGTGACTGGCACCAAGTCTTTGGACAAGGTGTACTACCGCCATTCTGGTTTTCCAGGCGGCATCACAGCCACTAACTTCCGCGACATGCAGTCCAAGCACCCTGGACGCGCGCTCGAGAAGGCCGTCAAGGGCATGTTGCCCAAAGGTCCTCTGGGCTACGCCATGATCAAAAAACTCAAGGTGTACGGTGGCGCTGAGCAAATCAACGTTCACGGTGGCGGTGAATCCGGTCAAGCGGGTGCAGCCCGTCACGGCATCACACGTGCCCTGATTGACTACGATGCATCTTTGAAGCCCGTACTCAGCCAAGCTGGTTTTGTCACACGTGACGCCCGCGAAGTTGAACGTAAAAAGGTCGGCTTGCACTCTGCTCGTCGCCGTAAGCAGTTCTCTAAGCGTTAATTCGTTTACAGCCTGTTTCAAGAAAACC
>RFVJ01000422.1 GCA_009928125.1 Betaproteobacteria bacterium | reverse complement strand
CGTCGTACACACTGTCCACCCAATGCGCGATCACTTCAGTGTCGGTTTGACTGGTGAACACATAGCCTTTGGCTTGCAGTTGGACGCGCAATTCATCGTGGTTTTCAATGATGCCGTTGTGGACCAAAGCCACGCGACCCGGCTTATCTTTCAAGCTCTCCAAACTGCCAGGGCCTGAGCTGAAATGAGGGTGCGCATTGTGGACTGCAGGCACGCCGTGCGTAGCCCAGCGTGTGTGGGCAATGCCGGTGCCGCTTTCCAAATGGTCAGTTTGAATCTGGTCCATCAACTCGGCCACTCGAGAGGTGCTTCGCGCACGTTTTAAGCCGCCTACACCGCGCTTCAGGCTGGTTTCGTGAATGGCCACACCACAAGAGTCGTAGCCACGGTATTCGAGGCGCTGCAAGCCTTGAACCAAGATGGGAACAATGTTTCGATCGGAAACTGCACCAACAATGCCGCACATAGGATTAACCTTTGATTTGAATGTGCGTGAATCTTAGGTGGCTTGGATAGAAATTACTTTTAATAATTTTTTAGTTTATTGAAATAATATTTCACATGTATCAATTCATGGTTTATTATTTCATTAATCGAATTAAATTGAAATAATTCACATGTCCACTTTCTTTGAAGCCAACACCTCATCCGGCAGCTTGGATGCCATTGACCTTCAATTGCTGGCCATTTTGCAAGCCAATGCCAGCATCAGCAACATTGCATTGGCCGACAAATTACACATTTCAGCGCCAACCTGCTTGCGCCGCACCAAGCGTTTGCAACAAGAGGGTTGGATTGAAAAGCAGGTGGCCGTTTTGTCGTCCGACAAAATGGCCCGGTTCATGGGCCACAGCGTGACTGCTTTGATTGAAGTGAGCTTGGACAAGCAAGGCGAAGAGTTGTTGCAGGCCTTTGAAACGCGCGCCGTTCAAGAAGCAGCGGTTCAACAATGCTGGCGGGTGTCGCCAGGCCCAGATTTCATGTTGGTGGTTCAAGTGCCCGACATGCCATCCTACTTAGCGTTCACACAAAGACTGCTGACGCAAGACGCCAATGTGCGAAATGTGAAGGCTTTTTTCAGCCTCAAGCGCGCCAAGTTTGGTACTGAAATTCCGTTACCAAGCGCCATGCCTTGAGGGCGCAGGAACACCGCCAGGTCTACCGATTTACTTGCCGGGCTTGGGCGCTTTTTGGGGACGCTTCCAATTGGCAATGCTGACTTGCTTGCCA
>RFVJ01000421.1 GCA_009928125.1 Betaproteobacteria bacterium | reverse complement strand
AAACTGCAAACCGAGGTGGTGGCCGCATTGAAACAACCCCAAGTGACCCAACGCTTCAGCACCTTGGGCATTGAAGCCGTGACCAACACACCCGAAGCGTTTGATCAAATGATCAAAGATGAAGTTCAATTGTTCAAAAAACTGGCCAGTGCGGCTGGCATCAAAGCAGACTGAAGGGTTTCAAGACCATGGCATTTGTTCACGTGAATGGCATCGATTTGCACTACACCATTGATGGATCGCAGGGCCCTTGGATCACACTCTCGCATTCCTTGGCCTGCAACATGTCGGCATGGGACGAACAAGTTGAATTGTTAAAAAATGATTTTCGGGTGTTGCGCTTTGACACCCGTGGTCATGGCCGTTCAAGTGCACCTGCGGGCCCTTACACCCTTGAACAATTGGCACAAGATGTAGACGGCTTGTTCATGCATTTGGGCATCACCCAAACGCATTGGTTGGGCATTTCCATGGGCGGCATGATCGGGCAAACCTATGCCTTGGCCCATCCCCGCGTTTTTCAATCGCTCATCTTGGCAGATTCCACCAGCAGAAGGCCCGCCAATGCTGCCAGCATGTGGGGCGAGCGAATTCGCTTGGCACAAACCGAAGGCATGCAAGCTTTGCTTGAAAGTACCTTAGCGCGTTGGTTTACCGAGGGCTATCGCAAGTCCCATCCTGAAGTGATGGCACGCATTGGCAAAGGCATTTTAGAAACGCCTGTGAATGGCTTTTGTGGATGCTGCGATGCCATTTCCAAAATTGATTTGTTAGACAGACTTCACGAAATCAAATGCCCCACCCTCATCATGGTGGGTGAACATGACCATGGCACGCCCCCCGAAATGTCGCGGCAAATGCACGAGCAGATCGCCGGCTCTGAATGGGTCGTCATTCCAAATGCCGCTCACATTGCCAGCATTGAGCAAGCTTCGTTTTTCAATGCACAAATTCTGAAATTTTTGAAGCGTGTGACAGCTTGAGTTGGGCGCAGGGTGCAAACCTGCGCTTACAAAAAAATGGGCGCCCATGTGAGCGCCCATTTTGTTGGTCACTGAATCAACCGCCTGGTGGTTTAGGTGCGCCAGGAGGCAGTGGCTTGTCACCAGGTTGAGGGGGTTTGGCACCAGGTGGTGGTGGTTGCATGCCGCCAGCAGGTGGGGGAGGCATCGCGCCGCCGGTTGCAGGTGGCTTGGCACCTGGTGGAGGTGGTTGCATGCCGCCAGCAGGTGGGGG
>RFVJ01000043.1 GCA_009928125.1 Betaproteobacteria bacterium | reverse complement strand
GCGCGCGCCCGAAACTGCTTCGTACATGTCGAACAGATCTTCACGTTCGCGGAAGGCATAAATCAAGACGGTGGAGCTGCCGCAATCGTTGGCGTGTGAACCCAACCACATGAGGTGGTTGAGCAAGCGCGTGATTTCGGAGAACATCACACGGATGTACTGCGCGCGCTCAGGCACTTCAAGTCCCAATAATTTTTCAATGGCCAAGCAGTACGCATGCTCATTGGACATCATGGACACATAGTCCAAACGGTCCATGTAGGGCAAGGACTGAATGTAGGTTTTGGTTTCGGCCAACTTTTCAGTGGCGCGGTGCAACAAACCAATGTGCGGGTCGGCGCGTTGTACGACCTCGCCATCGAGCTCGAGCACCAAACGCAAAACGCCGTGGGCCGCAGGGTGCTGCGGGCCAAAGTTCAAGGTGTAGTTTTTAATTTCTGCCATGTTGATTCACACGAGTGCCTAGCGCTCAGTGCAGACCTCCGTATTTCTCTTCGCGAATGATGCGCGGTGTGATTTCGCGAGGCTCAATGGACACTGGTTCGTACACCACACGTGCACGTTCAGCGTCGTATCGCATCTCGACATGACCTGAAATGGGGAAGTCTTTGCGGAAAGGATGGCCAATGAAGCCGTAGTCTGTGAGGATGCGTCGCAAATCAATGTGGCCATCAAACACAATGCCGTACAAATCGAAGGCTTCACGCTCGTACCAGTTGGCGGCGTTCCAAAGGTGCATGACCGAATCAAGCAATGGCAGGTCATCTTCAGGGCATCGCACCATGACACGCACACGTTGGTTCAGGGCGACAGACAACAAGTGCACCACCACACCAAAACGAGGACCCTCGTCACCGACTTCACGGTAGGTGGAATAGTCCATGCCGCACAAGTCCATGAGCTGTTCAAATTGGCACAGAGGGGCATCGCGCAAAGTTTGCATGACTGCAAGGTAATTGGCAGCGGACACATGCACCGTGACCTCGCCCAATGCCAAGTCGACGTGCTCGACTTGCTCGCCCAAGACTTGCATCAAATTTTGTTGAAGTTGTTCGGGATGAATTGAAAAAGTCATGGTACTGCTTTCAAACCCGCGCTATGGTGTTGGTGCGGCGAATCTTCTGCTGCAGCTGAATGATGCCGTAGATGAGGGCTTCTGCAGTGGGAGGGCAACCTGGCACATACACATCCACAGGCACGATGCGATCACATCCGCGAACCACCGAGTAGCTGTAGTGGTAGTAACCACCACCATTGGCACAAGACCCCATTGAAATGACCCAACGGGGTTCAGACATTTGGTCGTAAACCTTGCGCAATGCAGGGGCCATTTTGTTGGTGAGGGTGCCCGCCACAATCATCAAATCACTTTGGCGCGGACTGGCGCGAAAGACTTCTGCGCCAAAGCGTGCCAAATCGTAGCGTGCCGTTGCGGCATGCATCATTTCAACTGCGCAGCAAGCCAAGCCAAAAGTCATGGGCCACAAAGAGCCCGTTTTGGCCCAGTTCACCACAGAGTCGTAGCTCGTGGTGATGAAGCCTTCTTTCATCACGCCTTCAATCATTGTTCACATCCTTGTTGAAGCACAAAGTCAAACGGGATCATTCCCAATCCAGGGCGCCTTTTTTCCACTCGTAGACAAAGCCCACGACCAGAATGGCGAGAAAAATTACGACAGCGACAAAGCCTGCCAAGCCCACTTCCTTCAAGGCCACCGCCCAAGGAAACAGGAACGCAATTTCGAGGTCAAACAAAATGAACAAGATCGCGACCAAGTAGTAGCGAACGTCAAATTTCATGCGGGCGTCTTCGAAGGCTTCGAAGCCGCATTCGTAGGGGGAGTTTTTGGCAGCGTCTGGACGGTTGGGGCCAAGGATGTACCCCAAGACCTGAGGCAGTACGCCGACGGCGACTCCCACCAAGATGAACAACAAGATGGGGAGGTACTGGTCAAGGTTGGTCATGGACTTCTACTCACTTGTGAAACGCTGGGTGATCACACCCAGCGACTCTCTGTGTTGGTGCCGTCGGCGAGACTCGAACTCGCACAGCTTTCGCCACTACCCCCTCAAGATAGCGTGTCTACCAATTTCACCACGACGGCGGTTATTTTCTCAGAACAACTCGTAGTTTACCTCTAAACAGGGTTCATCTTTCGGGGTAAACACCGAAATTTATGATGCGCATCAAGAAGTCCATCCGTGCGCCAAAACCACCAGATTTCTTACTTCGAACTTGCAGGAGCTGTGGATGGCGCGCCCGTCGTCACAGGTGCGTTACCTGGAATTTGTGAGGCCGTGCTGTTGTCCACAGGTGCTGCGGGCGCCACAACAGCTGCGCCTTCCAACACACTGCCCGTCGAGGCGGGGCGAAGGTTGCCAAAATAAGCCAACAACAATGTGCTTGTAAAAAACACTGCGGCCAAAACTGCAGTGGTGCGCGACAAGAAATTGGCACCACCTGATGCACCAAACAAGCTGCCTGAACTGCCACTGCCAAACGCAGCGCCCATGTCGGCACCTTTGCCATGCTGCACCAAAATCAGACCAATCATGGCCAAAGCCGACAACATCTGTACAGCCAAAATTACGGTGATCATTGCATTCATGCTTTGCTCCAAATCTAAATGTCTACTGTCTGAAGTTCTGGCGAGCTTATGCGCTCACTGAACCTGCGGCCATGATGGCCAAAAAGTCGGGTGCCTTGAGGGCGGCACCGCCAATCAAGCCACCGTCAATGTCGGGTTGTGCCAGCAACTGTGCGGCATTGGCGGCATTCATGCTGCCACCGTACAAAATAGAAACACGGTCTGAATGCGGCGTCGCCGCTTTCAGTTGCGCACGCAACACTGCGTGAACCTCTTGTGCTTGCTCTGGGGACGCCGTGCGACCTGTTCCGATGGCCCACACGGGCTCATAGGCCACCACGATTTCACTGATGCAATGACCGTTGGTGTGAATCACTGCAGCCAATTGGCGCTTGACCACCTGTTCGGTTTGGCCAGCTTCTCGGTCTGCCAAAGTTTCTCCCACGCACACAATGGGCGTGATGCCAGCCGACAAAGCGCGCTGCGCTTTGAGGGCCACCATGGCATCCGACTCTGCATGGTACTGACGACGCTCCGAATGACCCACGATGGCATAGCGCACCGCAAAATCCTTCAACATGCCAGCAGAGATTTCGCCGGTAAAGGCGCCCACCTCTTGCGCTGACACATCTTGTGCACCCAGAGCGACGAGGGATTGACCTGCCAGCAAAGCTTGAACCTGAGACAAATACGCCGCAGGCACACACACAGCAGCTTGGCAATTCATGCCTTTGCTGCCGTCAAGCACTGCTTGCAACAAGGCGGCGTTGGCAAGCAAATTGCCATTCATCTTCCAGTTGCCAGCAATGAGCTTTTTCTTCATTGTCTTACCCTCTTCTAACCTGGTGTTCAATCACTCTGATTGCGCGGGCGCAGCAGGACGATCGATCAAGGCCTTCATGGACAATTTCACACGGCCTTTTTCGTCGGTCTCGAGCACTTTGACTTTGACGATCTGACCTTCTTGCAAATAGTCAGACACTTTTTCAACGCGCTCATGGGCAATTTGGCTGATGTGCAACAAGCCGTCTTTGCCAGGCAACAAATTGATCAAGGCACCGAAGTCCAACAATTTGGTGACAGGGCCTTCGTAGACTTTGCCGATTTCAACTTCAGCAGTGATCTGCTCAATGCGGCGTTTGGCTTCATCAGCCTTGGCGCCATCGGCCGCAGCGATGGTGATCGTGCCGTCTTCATTGATGTTGATCTGAGTGCCTGTTTCTTCCGTCAGCGCGCGGATGGTGGCGCCGCCCTTGCCGATCACATCGCGAATTTTCTCGGGATTGATCTTCATGGTGAAGAGTTTCGGTGCGAAGTTAGACACTTCGGTTTTGGCTTCGCTCATGGCGTCTTGCATCTTGCCCAAGATGTGCATGCGCGCTTCTTTGGCTTGTGCCAAGGCCACTTGCATGATCTCTTTGGTAATGCCTTGGATTTTGATGTCCATCTGCAAAGCCGTCACACCATGGGTGGTACCGGCCACTTTGAAGTCCATGTCACCCAGGTGATCTTCGTCGCCCAAGATGTCAGTCAACACGGCAAAGCGGTTGGCATCTTTGATCAAGCCCATGGCAATACCTGCCACGTGTGCTTTCATGGGCACACCCGCGTCCATCAAGGACAAGCAGCCACCGCAGACAGACGCCATGGAAGAAGAACCATTGGACTCTGTGATTTCAGAGACCACACGCATGGTGTAGGGGAACTCTTCTTTGGTAGGCAACACAGCGGCCAAAGCACGCTTGGCCAAACGGCCGTGACCAATTTCACGACGCTTTGTAGAACCCATGCGGCCCACTTCACCGGTCGCAAAGGGAGGCATGTTGTAGTGCAACATGAAGCGGTCTTCGTACTCACCGGCCAAGGCGTCAATGCGTTGTGCATCGCGCTCTGTGCCCAAAGTGGCGATCACCAAAGCTTGAGTTTCGCCGCGTGTGAACAAGGTCGAGCCGTGAGTGCGTGGCAACACGGAATTGCGAATTTCGATAGGACGAACGGTGCGTGTGTCGCGGCCATCGATGCGAGGCTCGCCTGCCAAGATTTGACTGCGAACGATGTTGGCTTCGATGTCAAACAACATGCCTTCCACTTTGACGCTGTCGAATTCAACGCCTTCAGCCTTGAGGCCTTCCATGGTGGCGGCATAGGTTTCGCGGCAAGCTTGTGTGCGGCTTTGTTTGTTGCGGATTTGATAAGCAGCGCGCAGTTTTTCTTCAGCGTGTGCCTTGACCTTGGCAATCAGCGCTTCGTCCTTGGCTGGCGCAGTCCAATCCCAGACGGGTTTGCCAGCATCGCGCACCAATTCGTGAATGGCGTTGATGGCAATGTTGCCTTGCTCGTGGCCAAACACCACAGCGCCCAACATGATCTCTTCTGACAATTGTTGCGCTTCAGATTCCACCATCAACACAGCGGCTTCTGTACCTGCAACAACCAGGTCCATCTGGCTGTCTTTGCGTTGTGTTTGACCGGGGTTCAACACGTATTCGCCGTTGATGTAACCCACGCGCGCAGCGCCGATAGGGCCATTGAAAGGCACACCAGAAATTGACAATGCAGCGCTCACAGCGATCAAGGCTGCGATGTCGGCATCGACTTCAGGGTTCAAAGAAACGGTATGAACAACAACGTGAACGTCGTTGTAGAAACCTTCTGGGAACAGCGGGCGAATAGGACGGTCGATCAAACGGCTGGTGAGGGTTTCCAGCTCGCTGGGTTTGGCTTCGCGCTTGAAGAAGCTGCCAGGAATCTTGCCTGCAGCATAAGCCTTCTCAATGTAGTCCACAGTCAAGGGGAAAAAGTCTTGACCCGCTTTGGAATTTTTAGAAGCAACCACAGTGGCCAGAACCACAGTGTCTTCAATGTTAACGAGCACTGCGCCCGATGCTTGGCGAGCAATTTCGCCGGTTTCCATGATGACCTTGTGTTGGCCCCATTGGAAAGTTTTGGTCACTTTGTTGAAAATGGACATGTTCAATAACTCCAGAAAATCACAGTGCAAACGGCTGCACTGAAAAGCCTAGATATTTGCAGTCTGAACTCGATGCCATTCCATGAATGATCTGCTTTCCACAGATGATTGATGGAATGACACAGCGCGGGTTCGGTCTGAAAACGTCTTTTGAGAAAAATAAAGTAGAAAGCGCCTGAGCTAGCGGGCTAACTCAGGCGCTTGTCATCTTTCGATACGCTTATTTGCGCAGGCCAAGTTTGGCGATCAGCGCAACGTAGCGGTCAGCGTCTTTGGACTTCAAATAGTCCAACAACTTACGACGACGGCTGACCATGCGCAACAAACCGCGGCGACCGTGGTGGTCTTTGGCGTGTGTTTTGAAGTGAGGTGTCAACTCGTTGATGCGAGCTGTCAGCAACGCCACTTGGACTTCAGGGCTACCTGTGTCATTGGCAGCGCGGGCATTGGCCTTAACGACCTCAGCTTTGATGGAGGATGCAATCATTTTTCTTCCTTGTTTTCGTTTGGCATTCCGTTGGTAAAACAACACGAACGACCGAACGAGGTTTTATAACTTGCGCAAGCGGTTTGGAATCAACTGCTGCGTGCGATCTTGGCCCTCCAAATTCCCATGTGGGGTTTGCAGGGCAAAGCCTCGGAATTATAACCACAGGCACTTCTTGAAACCAGCCCTGCCCGGCCATACTGGCTATAAAAACAGGCCTCCAGCCTGAATTTCAGCCCAAAATGGCGACTTATGGACAAAATCAGAATCGACAAATGGCTGTGGGCCGCGCGGTTTTACAAGACGCGCTCCTTGGCAACAGACGAAATTGGCAAGGGCCGTGTGGAAGTCGAAACGCCTGAAAGCCTTGCCCTCAGAGAAAAGATCAGCATCCAAAGGCGCTTGGCACGTGAACCTGCGTTGAGCATTGAGCAGGGCCGCCCCACCAAGCGCAATCGACGAGAACTGGAAAAAGCCAAGGGTGTGGGATGGAACGACCGTTGGAGCGCTTCGGTCGATTTCGAATGAAGGCATCACCTGTCACACAAGGTTGACACCACAGCGCAGTTTGGTCCTTGATCGGGGGTTTTCACCCTCCCCCAGCTTTCGCCTCCCCCCTACAGTGTGGTCACCCCCATACATGTAGGAGACCCTCAATGAAGTTTTCTGGTACCGCCGCCCCAAGCACGCGCCGACTCAGTCTGCGCATTTTGTACGCTTTGAGTTTGGCGGCCCCTCTTGGACTTGGTCTTTTGAGCAGCACCTCTGCGTCTGCACAAGCCTATCCCAACCGCCCCATTCGCTTGGTGGTGACCTTTCCAACCGGTGGTGCGCCCGACATCTTGGCACGGCTGTTCAGTGAAAAAGCGCAACTGGGCCAAGCTGTGGTGATCGACAACAAACCGGGTGCTGGTGGCAACATTGGAAGCGACATCGTCGCCAAATCACCTGGCGACGGTTACACCATCGTCATGGGCACAGTCGGCACGCACGCCATCAACGGCTCACTTTACGAGAAGATGCCTTATGACATGGTGAAAAACTTTTCACCCATCTCCTTGATCGCATCAGCCCCCAATTTGCTGGTCGTCAACAACGACTTGCCCGTCAAAACTGTCAACGAACTGATTGCCTACATGAAGGCCAACCCCAACAAGTTGTCCTTCGGCTCACCTGGCATTGGCACCTCGGTGCACATGTCCGGCGAATTGTTCAAGTCCATGACCGGCACCAGCATGACGCACGTACCCTACAAAGGCCGGCAATTCTTCTTGCCCGATTTGTTGGGTGGCAGCATTCAATTGGTGTTTGACAACATGCCCTCGGCTTTGCCCATGGCCAAAGAAGGCAAGATCCGCGCAATTGCCCAAACCACGGCCAAACGCTCACCTGCTGCACCCGACGTGCCCACAGTGGCAGAGTCCTTGCCTGGCTTTGAAGCCACCACATGGTTTGCCATGTTTGCGCCTGCCAACACCCCCAAGCCCATCATCGACAAATTGAATGCCGAAGTGGTTCGTGTATTCAAATTACCCGAAGTGGCTGAGCGCTTGAAAACACTGGGACTTGACCCCGTGCTTTCGACGCCCGATGAATTGGGCAAATACCAAGCCAGTGAAATCGTGAAATGGACCAAAGTGGTCAAAGAGTCAGGCGCCAAGGCTGAATAAACAACAGTCAATTTTGACGCACCCTTCATACTGAATCTGAATTGTCAGACCCATCTTTTTTTGGAACACCTCATGACCTCTGAATTGAATCGACGTGACCTGCTCCAAGCCGGTTTAGCTGGCGCTGTCACCGTTGCCATGCCCGCCATGGCCCAAAGCAACTTTCCATCCAAGCCCATCAAATTAATTTGTCCCTGGCCAGCAGGCGGGTCCACCGATGGCGTGATGCGCGCATTGGCTGAAAGCGCAACGCGCATTTTGGGCAGCCCCGTGGTGATTGAAAACAAAGCAGGCGCCAGCGGCATGCTGGGGCCCAATGAACTGGTCAATGCCAAGCCCGATGGCTACACCTTGTCTCAGCTGACCATTGGGGTTTTGCGTTTACCACACATGCAAAAAATGCAATTCAACCCCTTGCAAGATTTCACCTACATTGCTTGCCTGACCGGCTACACCTTTGGCATCGTGGTGCGCGCTGACTCCCCCATCAAGTCCATCAAAGATTTGGTGGACTATGCCAAAGCCAACCCTGGCAAATTCACCTTTGGCTCTACCGGCAATGGCACCACGCCTCACTTGGCAGTGGAAGAATTCGCCATGAAAGCCGGCATCCAACTTCAACACATCCCCTTCAAAGGCAATGCCGATGGCATGGCTTCACTCTTGGGTGGTCATGTCATGTCACACAGCGATGCCACTGGGTGGGCGCCGCACGTCGACGCGGGCACATGCCGTTTGCTGGCCACCTACGGCAGCAAGCGCACCAAGCGTTGGCCCAACGTGCCAACGCTGAACGAATTGGGCTACGACACAGTGTCCGATTCACCCTTTGGCATTGGCGGACCCAAAGGCATGGACCCAGCCGTCACGCGCAAATTACAAGATGCGTTCAAGAAAACTTTGGAAGACCCTCAAGTCTTGGCCACCTTTGAAAAATTTGACCAATCGGTGATTTACATGAACACCGAGGAATACACCAAGTTTGCGCGAGACAACTACCAAAAGGAAAAAGTCATCATTGAAAAACTGGGCTTGGCCAAGCAAGGCTAAAGCCTCTCACCCCAAAGCCCAGTCTTCACTGGGCTTTTTTCATGGACCTCGTTTTTTCAAAGTGCGGGGCGACTCATTTTGCAATTGCTGGGCATCGCCACATCGCTGGCTTTGAAATGTTTCACTGTTTTGAATCCGTAGCCAGAACCTTCTACATCAAAAGGCACATCGGTGCCGCCCTGCTTGGCCATCACGCCCACCACCAAGGGCTGCTGAAATTGATGATCTTGCGCGCGCATTTTCCCGCGTTGTCCCGCCATACCGACATCTGCATTTTCAAGTTGCAGCGCCACCGCCAATGGCTCAGATGAACCGGCCTTTTCAATCGACTGCACCAAGGCTTCCACCATCAACTGCATGCGCAAGTGCACATAGTCTTCAGACGGCTTGTCAAAACGTTGCTTGAAGGCTTGATAGAACTTAACGCTTTCTGCGCCTGCCACATTGGGCATCCACTCAGCCACTGCCAAAACCTTGCCTACACCCGCGTCACCCATTGCCGCGGGTGCGCCAAGCGCGTTGCCATAGAACGTGTAGAACTTGCCTTCAAAGCCCACCTCTTTGGCAGCCTTCACCAACAGGGTCAAATCATTGCCCCAGTTGCCAGTGATCACAGCTTGCGCACCCGACGCTTTGATTTTGGAGGCATAGGGCAAGAAATCTTTGACACGGCCCATGGGATGCAACTCCTCACCCGCGACGTGAATGTCAGGTCGAACATTGGCGAGTTGTCGCTTGGCTTCACGCAACACGGCTTGTCCAAAACTGTAATCCTGGCCCACCAAATAAACCGATTTCAACTGGGCGTCTTGTTTCAAAACTTGCATCAACGCTGTCATGCGCATGTCCGCATGCGCATCAAATCGGAAGTGCCAAAAATTGCATTTGTCTTGGGTTAAGGCGGGATCGACTGCCGAGTAATTCAGAAACAAGACCCGCTTTTGCAAGTCGCGCTCATTGTGCTTTTGAATCGCGTCGATCAACACGGCTGCATTGGCCGATGAGTTGCCTTGCAACACATATTGCGCCCCCGCATCAATGGCTGCACGCAGCGCCGTCAAGGCTTCTTCGTTCTGGCCTTTGCTGTCATATCGGTTCAAAACCAACAAACGTTTGCCCTCTGCGGTTTGAACACCACCGCGTGCATTCACACGCTCCACGGCCCACACCACATTGCGCAACACAGCCTCGCCTGTATTGGCGAAGGGGCCACTCATGCCTTCAATCAACGCCAATTGAATGGGCCCCTTTTGCGCATGCGCTGCCATGCTCATCAAAAGCACCCAACATGCAAGGCGAAGCTTCACTGAATCAAACAAGTGAATCAAAACTCAATCCTCAGGAAAATCAATGGCTGGATGCCACAATTTGCGACAAGGGCCAGCGTGGTTTGACATCAAAGCCATGGTCATGTTGCGGCGCTTGCTGACCTGCTTGAACGCGCATGGCAGCAGCCATGGCGATCATGGCGCCGTTGTCGGTGCACAAATGGAGTTCGGGGTAATGCACCCGAACTCCTGCTTTTTGACAAGCTTGGTTCAACTGCAGTCGCAAGGACCGGTTGGCGCCCACACCGCCAGCCACCACCAAACGTCGCATGCCGGTGGCTTTCAGTGCCGCCATGGATTTCTTCACCAGCACCTCCACAATGGCTGCTTCAGTGGATGCAGCCAAATCTGCTTTGTGAGTCGTGTGGGGGTCGTGCAAACTGGCACCCAATTTTTGGGCTTGCGTCAACACCGATGTTTTGAGTCCTGCAAATGAAAAGTCAAAATCACCGCTGTGCAACAAAGGACGAGGCAATTTGAACGCTTGTGGATTGCCGCCCTCCGCACACCTCGACAACGCAGGGCCGCCTGGGTAACCGAGTCCCATCAGCTTGGCCGATTTGTCAAAGGCCTCGCCGGCGGCATCGTCGACCGTTTCTCCCAAGATTTCGTAGGAACCGACGGATTCAACCCGCATCAATTGCGTGTGCCCACCCGACACCAACAAAGCCACAAAGGGAAATTCGGGCGGATCTTCGCTTAAAAAAGGCGACAGCAAATGGCCTTCCAAGTGATGAATGCCCAAAACGGGTTTGTTCAATGCCGCTGCCAATGCACATGCCACGCCTGCACCCACCAGTAAAGCACCCGCCAAGCCGGGGCCACGTGTATAGGCGACCACATCCACCTGGTCCAATTCAACTTGTGCATCTTTCAACACTTCACGGGTTAAAGGAACCACCCGCTTGATGTGGTCACGGCTGGCCAACTCGGGCACCACCCCACCATAGGCTTGGTGCATGTCAATCTGGCTGAACAGTGCATGCGACATCAGGCGCGGCGCGCCAGTGGCTTGGGTTTGGACCAAAGCCACCCCAGTTTCATCGCACGAAGACTCAATTCCAAGGAAAATCATAAGCGCTGAGTTTATGCGATGCCATCATTGACCATATAGCGCCAAGTTATCTAAGCTTTGAGACAATAAGGCATGGGGATTGGTCATTACATCAAGGAAATCGGTCGCGGCAAGGACGGCGCGCGCGCACTCACGCGTGAGCAATCTGCTGACCTCCTTGGCCAAATTTTGGACGATCAAGTATCTGATCTAGAAGTTGGTGCTTTTTGCTTGGCGATGCGCATCAAAGGTGAAACACCACATGAAATGGCTGGATTTTTAGATGCCATCCACGCCCGAATTAATCCTTTGAGCCATCCAAGCACCACAACTACATGCACCACTGTGGTTATCCCTTGCTACAACGGTGCGAGGAAACTACCGGCCCTCACACCCTTGCTGGCTCTTTTGCTGGTACAAGCCGGTGCTCAGGTTTGCGTTCATGGAACGGCCACAGAATCAGGACGTATCAGTTCTTTCGATGTCTTTGATCAATTGGGATACAAAGGCAACCCCAATCCCAGCAACAACAATCATCCACTGCAATTACTGGCAACTGAAACGCTTCACATTGGGTTGAAAAAACTTTTGGATGTTCGGCGCGTTGTTGGCTTGCGCAACCCAGCTCACAGTTTGGTGAAATTGATGAACCCTTGCGCTGGTCCAGCATTGTTGGTGTCGAGTTACACACACCCCGAGTACGCGTCCTCCATGGCTGAGACTTTCAAACTTCTGAATGCTTCAGCATTTCTTTTGCGTGGCACTGAAGGTGAACCTGTTGCCGACGCACGAAGAACACCTCAGATGGAATTTTTCACAGGAGGAAGTTCGAAGATTGTTCAAGTTGCGCAAGCAGGCACGCTAGCTTCCATGCCAGAACTTCCCGCCATCGATGCTGAAGCAACTGCAAAATACATTCAAGCTGTATTGAATCAACAACTGCCTGTACCAACCTCCATCCGTTTGCAAACGGATCACATTTTGCAGGCCTTGAAATCTCTATGAGCCACAACGATTCCTCTTTCACAGGCACAACAAGCTTGCGCCATGG
>RFVJ01000420.1 GCA_009928125.1 Betaproteobacteria bacterium | reverse complement strand
TCCCACCATGATCGACTTTTCAAAAATTAAAGCCATCTCCCTTGATTTAGATGACACTTTATGGCCCGTTTGGCCCACGATTGGCCGAGCCGAGGAGACCTTGGCCCAATGGCTGGCCGAGAAAGCCCCCCTCACAGTCCCTTTGTGCGCCATTCCGGGTTATCAGCGGCAAATTCGTGAAGAGATGCCAGCCTTGCGGCCCGACCTTGGCAATGACCTGTCGGCATTGCGTCGCGAAGCCATTCGTGTGTTGCTGCAGCGGGCGGGCGAAGACCCCAATTTGGCTGAGCCAGCGTTTGATGTGTTTTTTGAAGCACGTCAAAAGGTGGTTTTCTTTGACGATGCGCTTCCTGCACTTCAGTTTTTAAATGCCAAGTTCCCCATGGTGGCTTTGTCCAATGGCAATGCCGACATTCACAAAGTGGGACTTGCTTCTTTTTTCAAAGCTGCTTTCAACCCCATCAACCTGGGTGTCGGCAAGCCCGATCCCCATATGTTTCATGCGGGCGCACAGGCTTTGGGCGTCTTGCCTGAGGACGTGCTGCACATTGGCGATGATCCTCATTTGGACGTGTTGGCCGCTCAACGTGCGGGCCTGCAAGCTGTGTGGGTGAATCGGGAAGAAAAGCCTTGGACGCACGAAGTTCATCCTGCACCGTTCACGGTGGTGAGTTTGAAAGCTTTGTGCGAGACTTGGCCCCGCTGAAAAAAACATTTCAAAAAACAACAGGCGTTCAACATGACATTGAAAATTTACGGCATTGGCGCATCCCGTGCAGTCAGGCCCTTATGGGCGGCAGCTGAGTTGGGTTTGACGTTTGAACATGTGTCCGTGCCCTATCAGGGCGGTGCAACGCGCACACCCGATTTTTTGACCCTCAACCCAAACGGTCACATCCCTGTGATCGAAGACCTTCGACCCGAGGGCAAAGTGACCGTTTGGGAAAGCATGGCGTGTGCACTGTACTTGGCCAAGGTGCATGGCAAGGCCGATGGTCAGTCCATTTCCCCCGTCAACGCACAAGAAGAAGCGGATGCCTTGCGGTGGAGTTTTTGGACCGTGACCGAAGTGGAAAAGGATGCGTTGACCGTGTTGATGCACCGCTTGGCCATGCCCGCCGAGCAACGGAAACCCGATCTGGCCGACGCTGCAGAGCAAAGGTTGCGTGTACCCTGCCGTGTGCTTGAGGCCCA
The DNA here is from genome assembly GCA_009928125.1 of Betaproteobacteria bacterium. Taxonomy (GTDB): domain Bacteria; phylum Pseudomonadota; class Gammaproteobacteria; order Burkholderiales; family Burkholderiaceae_C; genus Limnohabitans_A. Next base: position 44 of record RFVJ01000420.1, on the reverse strand, counting down.
TTTGAAAATACAAGCCAAGTCGGGTGCAAGTTACTTGTCGGGTC
>RFVJ01000419.1 GCA_009928125.1 Betaproteobacteria bacterium | reverse complement strand
GCGCAACACGTCAGCTACATCGTGCCCGACCGTGTGGTTGACGGCTATGGCCTCACTGCCCCTATTGCACAACGCGTTCAACAATCGGGCGCCAATGTGCTGATCACAGTCGACAACGGGATTGCCAGCATGGAAGGTGTGGCACAAGCCCAAGCCCTGGGGTTGCAAGTCTTGGTCACAGATCACCATTTGCCTGCAGCCACATTGCCCAGTGCCGATGTCATCGTCAACCCCAATCAACCCGGTTGTCGTTTTGAGAGCAAAGCATTGGCAGGTGGGCGGGTGTGGGCGTGATGTTTTATGTGCTGCTGGCTTTGCGCGCAGAACTGCGTAAACGCGGCCTGTTCACTGCCGAGACACAGCCTAAACTGGATGCACTCTTGCCCTTGGTAGCCTTGGGCACCGTGGCCGATGTGGTCAAACTGGACAACAACAATCGCCGCTTGGTGTCACAAGGCTTAAAAAGAATTCGCGCAGGCGCCATGCCCTCAGGCATGTTGGCCTTGTTCAAGGCTGCTGGTCGTGATGCACGCTTGGCCACCACCTTTGATTTTGGTTTTGCACTGGGTCCCCGCATCAATGCCGCAGGCCGCCTGTCTGACATGACCTTGGGCATTGAATGCCTGAGCACCGACGATGCATTGCGAGCGGATGAGTTGGCACGTCAACTCGACAGCATCAACCGCGAACGCCGTGACATTGAAGGCGACATGCGCCAGCAAGCCATGGAAATTGCCGAGTCATTGATGGACGACAGTGAAGAACCGCCACCCGCCATATGCGTGTTCGATCCCGATTTTCATGAAGGTGTGGTGGGCATTGTGGCCTCACGCATCAAGGACAAATTTCACCGGCCTTGCTTTGTGTTTGCGGCCAGCAATGCACCTGGCAAATCGCACGAACTCAAAGGCTCAGGCCGCTCCATTCCAGGTTTTCATTTGCGCGATGCACTTGACCTGATGGTCAAGAAACACCCTCACCTGTTGCTGCGATTTGGCGGTCACGCCATGGCCGCGGGTTGCACCATCGAGGAAGAGCATTTGGATTTGTTCGAAGCTAGCTTCATAGAAGTGGCAGCACAACTTTTGTCACCCGCCACATTGCAACGCAAACTGGAGACCGATGGCCCCCTGGATGCACAATATCGCCGCGCCGAATTCGTCGATGCTTTGCACAAGGAAGTATGGGGCCAGGGCTTTGCCCCGCCGCTGTTCAGTGACGATTTGGAAGTGGTGTCACAACGCTTGGT
>RFVJ01000418.1 GCA_009928125.1 Betaproteobacteria bacterium | reverse complement strand
GGTGGACACCAAAATGCCAAAGATGAGGGACACGGCCAAGCCGTTGAAGATGGGGTCGTCCAAAATGAAGAACGCCCCAATCATGGCGGCCAAGCCGGTGAGCACAATGGGCTGCGCACGCACAGCGGCCGATTGAATGACGGCTTCTTTGAAGGCCATGCCTTGTGCCACTTGCAGCTCAATGAAATCCACCAACAAGATGGAGTTGCGCACAATGATGCCGGCCAAGGCAATCATGCCAATCATGCTGGTCGCGGTGAACTGCGCATTCAACAACGCATGACCTGGCATGACCCCAATGAGGGTGAGTGGAATGGGCGCCATGATCACCAAGGGGGTGAGGTAGCTCTTGAACTGCGCCACCACCAAAAGGTAAATCAAAATCAAACCCACGCCATAAGCAGCACCCATGTCACGGAATGTTTCGTAGGTGATTTGAGATTCGCCGTCCCATTTCACAGCGTACTCACGGTAGGTGTCACTGGGCTGTTGCGTCCAGTACTCACCCAATTCACCAAGGCCTGCCATTGAGGCATCCTTCAGGTGAGCGCGAATGCCAAACAAACCATACAAAGGCGAGTCTTGCGAGCCTGCCATGTCGCCCATGACATAGCTCACAGGCAGCAAGTCTTTGGTGAACAGCGGCTTTTGAATCACACCCGATTTGACTTCCACCAATTCAGACAAAGGCACCAACTGGCCATTGGCAGCCCGCAGCGGCAAGGCCAACACATCTTTCAAACCCACCTGCGAAGCGATGGGCAATTGCAAGCGCACAGGCACAGGCATTTTGCTGATGCCATCGTGCAAATACGTGGCATCGACACCTTGCAGAGCACCTTGCACAGTTTGTGCAATGGTGCTGGTAGAAATGCCCAAGGTTTCGGCACGTTGTCTGCGCACTTGCAACCATTGTCTGGGCGCGTCTGCTTTCAGCGAAGTGTCCACGCCCACAATGCCAGGTGATTGCGCAAAAACTTTGGCCACGTTTGTTGCCAAAGCTTGACGACCCACCTCGTCGGGGCCATAGATTTCGGCGACGAGGGGACTGAGCACGGGCGGGCCAGGTGGTACTTCCACCACCTTGATGTTGGCGCCATGATTGGCTGCAATTTTTTCCAAAGCAGGACGCAAACGCTGCGCAATGGCGTGGCTCTTTTCTGCGCGCTGGTGTTTATCGACCAAGTTGACTTGCAAGTCACCTTGATCTGCATCTGCGCGCAAATAGTATTGGCGAACCAAACCGTTGAAGGT
>RFVJ01000417.1 GCA_009928125.1 Betaproteobacteria bacterium | reverse complement strand
CAAGGCCTTGGGCCAACCCGTTGTTGTAGAAAACAAGCCTGGTGCAGGCACTGTGATTGGTGTGGATTCGGTGGCCAAATCGGCCGCCGATGGCTACAGCTTTGTCACGGTGGCCAACAGCTTTGCAGCCAATCAAACCTTGGTTAAAAAACTGCCCTACGACACCCTGAAAGATTTACGACCTGTGGCCCTTATGGGCATGTCGGAACATGTGCTGGCCACGCCTCCTGGCAGTGGCCTTAAAAAACTCAGCGACCTCAAAGCCTTGACTGCAACTGCAGCCGACAAAATCAGCTATGCCTCCTTTGGCAATGGCACGTCGGCGCATTTGTCGGGTGCGGCATTGGCACAGCAAATGGGCATGAACTGGGTGCATGTGCCTTACAAGGGCCAGGCCCCTGCATTGTCCGATTTGTTGGGCGGTCAAGTGACTTTGATGTTTGGCAATTGGCCAGAATTTAGAAGCCACGTGCAGTCTGGCAAATTGGTGGCACTGGGCATGGCCACCAGCAAACGATCTGTGTATGCGCCAGACATTCCCACTTTGGCAGAGCAAGGCGTGCCGCTGGAATCCAATTCATGGAATGGGTTGCTGGCGCCTGCCAACACGCCTGATGCCATTGTGGAGCGCCTCAACGCCGAAGTGAACAAAGCCTTGATGGCCCACGCCGTGTTGGAGGCGTTTCTAAAAGGTGGCATTGCTTCTTTGTCGGGCACGCCCGACAAGTTTGCGCAGTTTTTAAAATCAGAAATTGACAAGTACGCACAAGTGGTGCGCAAGGCCAATATCACGTTGGATGCTTAATTCGCTCGGCTCGCAAAATAAGCAGGCCAGAAACCACCAGCAAACCAATGCCCAACCACGCAAGGAGGTTGGGCACTTCGTCCCACACCACATAGCCAATCAGCAAGGCAAACAACAAGCCACTGTAGCGGAAAGGTGCCACCAAACTCATCTCGCCTGAGCGCATGGCCACAATCAAAAAGTAATAAGCAATCGACAAGAACAAGGAGGCGCAAAACAGCAGCGCCAAAGACGTGTTCGTGACGGGCACCCAAGTTTGAGTCAGCGTGATGCTGCCCGCGGCCAGGGCAACTGAAACGGCAGTCGACAGAGTGATGAGCAAGGAAGGCACATGCAGGCCAATGGCCCGTGTGAGGGTGTCGCGAGTGGCATGAAACAAAGTGGCTAGGACACAAATCCAAGCGTAAACATTGAAACCTTCCGTGCTGGGTTGAACCACCATCAACACA
>RFVJ01000416.1 GCA_009928125.1 Betaproteobacteria bacterium | reverse complement strand
TCTGAATGGGGCTTAAGCCAACAAGAAGCTTGTCAGCAACTGATGCCTGGCGGTGCGTGCTATTTTCAGATGGACGAAGCCGATGTACGCCGCGTGTTGCAACATCCACTGACCATGATTGGCTCAGACGGATTGCCGCACGATGAGCGCCCTCACCCTAGGTTGTGGGGGACTTTTGCCAGAGTATTGGGCCACTATGCGCGCGATGAAAAGCTTTTCAGTTTGCCCGAAGCCATCCACAAAATGACGGGGCTTTCTGCAAAACGCTTTGGCCTCAAAGACAGGGGCCAGATCAAAGAAGGCTGGTTTGCCGATTTGGTTTTATTTGACGCAGCCATCATTTCCGATCAAGCCACTTTCGACCAACCTTTGCAAATGTGTGCAGGCATTCAAAAGGTGATGGTCAATGGAATGTGGTCTTTCAATAACGGTCGCACTCCCCAGCAAGGGTCAGGCAAATTCTTGCCCCGCGCATAAATCACCAAGACGCATCAACTTGGCGGTTCTTGCGCGTTGCGGTCTCTTGCTGTGGTAACCACGAGCGAACATACTCTGCGCTCAATTGCGTAGGCGTTACTTTGATTCGCAGGTGTCCTGAACTGCTCTGGACATCGCCACTGTTGTAGTGGTAGTCTTTGGCCAAACTGGCACCACTGCTGAAGTTTTTGGCACTGGGTTGCGGTACGGCTTGGTACACAATGCCATCTAAATCTTGTTTGGCGTACAAGTGATCATGGCCATGAAAGACCGCTTTGACTTTGTGCTTGACCAACAATGCATGAATGGGCAATTCCCAACCGGGTCGCCGAGAAGCAAAACCAGCACTGCCATCTAAATTTTTGCCGCCCCATTCAAAAAACGGTGCTGCTTCTATGCCGCCTCGCATCTGCCCATCCAAGCCGCCCACCAGGTTGTGAATGAAAACCATTTTGTGCTTGGCTGGGCTGTCTGCCAATGTTTTGCTGAGCCATTGATATTGCCGCTCGCCCAGGGTGAGATTCCAACCATCTTTGTTGGACTGCGCAGGACTGCTCCAATAAGGATCTAACACCACAAACAGCGCATCACCCCACTGCCATGCGTACCAAGAGGCCCGATCACCCGTCTGCGCATCTTTCAATGTGTCTCCCAGATAAAAACCATCGGGCTTAGGGTTGGCGAAATAAGTTTGTCTGGCAGTTGTTGCCCACACTGGAAGCGCATTGTTTGTGCCGTTGAGCAACCAACCCAATTCACCATCGTGATTGCCATTGACCAAA
>RFVJ01000415.1 GCA_009928125.1 Betaproteobacteria bacterium | reverse complement strand
TCAACCGCCACTCAGACATAAGCTTCACTTGCATAATGATGAAAGTACATTGAGGAATCAAACTATGGAACACAGCACGGGTCAAGCAACACGCTGGACATCAGGCTTCATCGTCTTCGGCGCTTTATCAGCCGCCATTTCTGTCATTGGCGCCGCATACGCTGCGCATGGTCAGAGTTTATACGGCAGTTCACCGGCCATGGTTCAGTCGGCATTGCAATTGATGCAATTTCACGCAATGGGTTTGATCATGGTCGGCGTTCTAAGCCAATTCCGCGCTTGGCATGACATTCAAACTTTCCGGGCCTTGGTGCCATGGGGTGGCACCTGTTTCATCTTAGGCTGGTTGGCTTTGGTCTTGGCTTATGTTCGCAAGGAAAAAAACATCAAGCCGCCACAGGGGTCCGAATCAGGTGATCAAACGCACTGAGGGCTGCTTTAGCGCCTTCACCGGCAGCAATCACAATTTGTTTGTACGGCACGGTGGTGCAATCGCCTGCGGCAAACACGCCTGGCACGTTGGTATGACCCTTGGCATCCACCACAATCTCACCGAATTTGCTCAGCTCAAAAGTGTCCTTTAAAAACTCGGTGTTGGGGATCAAACCAATTTGAACGAACACACCTTCTAAGGCTACGTGGTGTTCTTCTCCAGACACACGATCTTTGAAACGAATGCCATTGACAACACTTCCGTCGCCGGTAATTTCGGTGGTTTGTGCGTTGGTGTGAATGGTGACGTTGTTCAAGCTCTTGAGCTTGTTCACCAGCACCGCATCGGCCTTGAGTTGATCGGCAAATTCAATGACGGTGACGTGGGCCACGATGCCAGCCAAATCAATGGCCGCTTCAATGCCAGAGTTACCACCGCCAATGACCGCAGTACGCTTGCCCTTGAACAAAGGACCATCGCAATGTGGGCAGTACGCCACGCCTTTGTTTTTGTACTCTTGCTCGCCAGGTACATTGACATTGCGCCAGCGAGCGCCGGTTGAAAGAATCACGGTGCGTGCACTCAATGCGCCGCCATTTTCCATTTGCACTTGAATCAGGCCGCCAGGCTCTGTGGCGGGCACCACTTTGGCTGCCTTCTGTAAATTCATGATGTCGACACCGTAGTGGCGAACTTGTTGCTCTAAGGCCGCGCCAAATTTAGGACCATCTGTTTCCAGCACAGAAATGTAATTTTCAATGGCCATGGTGTCGTTCACTTGACCGCCAAAGCGCTCTGCAGCTACACCCACGCGAATACCTTTTCGT
>RFVJ01000414.1 GCA_009928125.1 Betaproteobacteria bacterium | reverse complement strand
GCCAGCGTGAATTGGCTCACCACCAACAACCCGCCTTGCAAGCCACTGCCATCCAAATCCTGCAAAGAGCGATTCATCTTGCCCGCCTCATCGCTGAAAATGCGCAACTTCAAAAGCTTGCTGAGCATCTTGTCTGCATTCAAAGTGGTGTCACCTTGCTCGGCACACAACAGCAACAACAAGCCCTTTTGAATTTGACCGATCACTTGCCCATCCACCACCACACGTGCTTCCAGCACGCGTTGCGCTACACCGATCACAGCAAATCTCTTTCTGAATCAAAGTGCGCTTCCACATCGGAGGGCAACAACTGAATTGACGCACGCAAACCAGGCACTGCGCTCATCAAGGCTTGCTCTACACTGGATCGCAATGCTGCCGCGCGGCCCAAGGTCCAGGATGCTGGCATGTGCATGTGCATGTCGACAAATCGGCGTTGCCCCGCTTTGCGCGTGGTGATGTGGTCGAAGCGAATGATCGAAACTTCATCGCGCTGATGTGCAAAACCCGCCAAAGTCGCTTGAATTTGCGCAATCACTTCAGGCTCCACCGCTTCGTCCATCAAGCCTTGTGATGAACGCCAAATGAGGTGAAAACCTTCTTTCAAAATGTTCAAGGCCACACCGATGGCCACCAGCGCATCAAGCCACAACCACCCTGTGAAGCTGACCAAAGCAATGCCAATGACCACGCCCACTGATGTCCAGACATCGGTGACCAAATGCCGCGCATCGGCTTCAAGTGCAATCGAGCGATGCTGTTTGGCCGCACCAAACATGACCCACGCCAACAAACCATTCAAGGCCGAACTGCCCACTGACAACGCCAAGCCCCAGCCTACTTGTTCCAGCGGCTGGGGATCCAAAATGCGGTGACCAGCGGCCCAGATGATGCCCATGGCCGCCACGATGATCAAAATGCCTTCAAAGCCAGAAGAAAAATACTCTGCCTTGTGATGGCCATACGGGTGCTCTTCATCGGCCGGTTGCGCCGCCACGGTGACCATGATCAAACCAAAAATGGCACTGGCCAAATTGACCAACGACTCCATGGCATCGGACAGCAAGCCCACAGAATCGGTGATCCACCAAGCCCAAGTTTTGAGCGTGATGGTGATGATGGCCACCACCACAGAGGCCCACAACAATGTGCGCGGTGACCAAGCAGGCAGCTTTGACATCATGCGCTCAAATGCACGCGCGCAAATTTGCGCTTGCCCACCTGGACCACATACGTGCCAGCTTCCAACTTCAAACCTTT
>RFVJ01000413.1 GCA_009928125.1 Betaproteobacteria bacterium | reverse complement strand
ATGGAGCGCGTGGTGGAAAGCTTGCGCGTGCTGGCCGAGTCAGCTCAAGCAACCGAAAGAGAGTCCTTGCATGCTGCTTAATTTGGCTCAGTGGTTGCAAACTTTGTCACCTGAATGGGGCTTTTTGCGCGTGTTCCAGTACATCACGTTTCGTGCGGTGATGGCCGCCTTGACCTCCCTCTTGATTGGCTTGATTGCGGGGCCTGCAGTGATTCGCCATTTGACGTCTTTGAAAATTGGTCAGCCTGTGCGCGGCTATGGCATGGAAAGTCATTTGGCCAAAAGTGGCACACCCACCATGGGAGGTGTCTTGATTTTGTTGTCGATTGCCATCAGCACCTTGTTGTGGTTTGACTGGACCAATCGTTTCGTCTGGATTGTGCTGATCGTGACCTTGGGCTTTGGCGCCATTGGATGGGTCGACGATTGGCGCAAGGTGGTCAACAAAGACCCAGAAGGCATGCGCTCACGTGAAAAATACTTTTGGCAATCCATGATTGGTTTGTTGGCAGCGTTTTATTTGGTTTTCAGTATTTCTGAAAGCTCCAACTTGCGCGTGCTGGACTTGTTTGTGAAGTGGGTCATTTCGGGTTTTGATGTGGACCTGCCACCCAAAGCGGGACTCATGGTGCCCTTCTTTAAAGAGGTGAGCTATCCCTTGGGCGTGTTTGGTTTCATGGTCATGACCTATTTGGTCATTGTGGGCTCTAGCAACGCCGTGAACTTGACCGATGGTTTGGACGGTCTGGCCATCATGCCGGTGGTGATGGTGGGCTCAACCTTGGGGGTCTTTGCCTATGTGACTGGCAGCTCGGTGTATGCCAAGTACTTGTTCTTGCCCTACATCCCTGGTACGGGCGAGTTGATGATTTTTTGTGCAGCCATGGCAGGCGCTGGTTTGGCTTTCCTGTGGTTCAACACCCACCCTGCGCAGGTCTTCATGGGCGATGTCGGTGCGTTGGCTTTGGGTGGTGCATTGGGCACCATTGCCGTCATCGTGCGCCAAGAAATTGTGTTGGCCATCATGGGCGGTATTTTTGTGGTGGAAGCTTTGTCGGTGATGTTGCAGGTGTCTTACTTCAAGTACACCAAAAAGAAATATGGCGAAGGACGTCGCATTTTGAAGATGGCGCCCTTGCACCACCATTTTGAAAAAAGCGGTTGGAAAGAAACCCAAGTGGTTGTGCGTTTTTGGATCATCACCATGCTGTTGTGCTTGGTGGGTCTGTCGACTTTGAAGCTGAGATAAGCATGAACGATCTTCAAGGCCAACACATTTTGATTTTGGG
>RFVJ01000412.1 GCA_009928125.1 Betaproteobacteria bacterium | reverse complement strand
ATGGCCATCAGCGACCCTTCGCAAACTTTGGGTCCTGTGGTGTGGTGTGCTTTGTTGGTGGCATTCGGTTCTGCCACGCAAGACATTGCCTTGGATGCATTTCGCATTGAGTCCGCGGACCCAACGCAGCAAGCCGCATTGGCAGCCAGTTACCAAACAGGCTATCGCTTGGCCATGATCTGGGCGGGCGCCGGTGTGCTGTGGGTGGCGGCTTGGGTGCAAGGCGACAACGCAACAGGCTATGTGCATGCTGCTTGGCAAGCAGCCTATTTGGTCATGGCGGCCAGCATGTCGGTGGGATGCATCACGGTGTTGATGTCCAAAGAGCCTGTCCCTGCAGAATTACCACCCGCTAGAAATGTCAAAGAATGGTTGCAGGGGGCCTTGATTGCACCCTTTGCAGATTTTCTGAAACGCTACAAATGGCAGGCCGTGTTGATTTTGAGTTTGATTGTACACCAAAGCCGAAGTGGCCACCGTGACCAAAGTTTATGGCGTGATCATGACCTTGTTGGGCGCCTTCATTGGCGGCGTGATGGCCCTGCGTTGGGGTGTCATGCGCATCTTGATGCTGGGTGCGGTACTCAGCGCGTTGAGCAACTTGTTGTTTGCTTGGTTGAGTGGCCACGGCCATGATGTGACAGCTTTGATTGCCGTCGTGTCGGCCGATAACTTGGCCAGTGGCATTGCCTCTGCTGCATTCATTGCATACCTGTCTTCACTGACCAATGTGCAATATTCGGCTACGCAATACGCCTTGCTCAGCTCCATGATGTTGCTCTTGCCCAAATTCATTGCAGGCTTTTCAGGTGATTATGTGAATGCACATGGCTATGCCGATTTCTTCACCGCCACCGCTTGGTTGGGTTTGCCGGTGTTGGTCTTGGTGGGTTTGGCGTGGCACTATCAGCCCAATGACAAAGCTTGATTTACCTAACTTTACGAGGCATTCAACGGACGCCGATCCAATCGGGCTTTGACAGGTGCATCATGGGGGTGTAATCAAGTTGGACTGAGGGTATGACGCCGCAACTGTTGATGATTGAAGACGATGAACGTCTGGCCAAGATGGTGGGAGACTACCTGCGTCAGTCAGGTTTTGGTTTTGCCCATGCAGCAGACGGCGCGCATGGCTTGGCTGCGGTTCAAAAGACGTCGCCTGATTTGGTCATATTGGACCTGATGCTGCCCGACATGGAGGGCTTGCAAGTGTGTCAAAAAATTCGAAGCCTCCATGGTGCCCATGCGCAAACACCTGTGCTGATGCTCACTGCCAAAGGCGATCCCAT
>RFVJ01000411.1 GCA_009928125.1 Betaproteobacteria bacterium | reverse complement strand
TTTTGGTGGTAGACATCGCCGTAGCTGAGGGTGTCGGTCCACTTCAAGTTGTAGACGTTGTCGACGCCTTGCAGGTACATGGCCAAGCGTTCAAGGCCGTATGTGATTTCGCCGGTGATGGGTTTGCAATCAATGCCGCCCACTTGTTGAAAGTACGTGAACTGCGTCACTTCCATGCCGTTGAGCCAAACTTCCCAACCCAAGCCCCACGCACCCAAGGTTGGGTTTTCCCAATCGTCTTCCACAAAACGAATGTCGTTCTTTTGGAGGTCGAAGCCCAAGGCTTCAAGCGAGCCCAAGTACAAATCCAAAATGTTGGAGGGCGCTGGCTTCAAGACCACTTGGTATTGGTAGTAGTGTTGCAAACGGTTGGGGTTTTCGCCATAACGGCCATCCTTTGGACGGCGGCTGGGTTGCACATAAGCGGCCTTCCATGGCTCGGGGCCGATGGCGCGCAAAAACGTGGCGGTGTGTGAAGTGCCTGCACCGACTTCCATGTCATAGGGTTGCAACAATGCACACCCTTGAGCATCCCAGTAAGACTGCAGTTTCAAAATGATTTGTTGGAAGGTCAACATGGCTGAAAAGTAAGGCCCCCGCACATCGGTGGCAACCCTTGATTTTAAATCGCCTGAGACCTGACGCGCCGGAAAAACGCCCCCAAAACAAGAACAATTGCACCGCAAAGCAACCAAAGCGGCCACAAACCCCATTGCGAGGTCCATTGCGCGTAGGGCGTGAGTCCCGTGCGACCTTCAAACTCCCCGACCAAAGCGCCGCGTGTGAACACCGGCAAGGAGGCCTTCACCACCCCTTTGTCGTCAATCAAAGCCGTCAATCCCGTGTTGGTGGCGCGAATGACAGGGCGCTGAAACTCCAATGCACGCAATTGCGAGATGGCGGCATGCTGCGCGGGTGCCGTGGTGTTGCCAAACCACGCCAGATTGCTCATGTTGACCAGCACCGTAGGCGCTTGGTCTGCGTTCGCAAAGTACTTCGCCACTTCTTCGCCAAACAAATCTTCGTAGCAAATTTGCGGCAACAAACGTTGGCCTTGCCATGTCAACACACCGGCCTTTGCAGGCTGCTGTGCAAAGTCGCCCAAAGGCATGTTCATCATGCGCACAAACCACTGAAAAAACGGCGGCACAAACTCACCAAAGGGCACCAGGTGTTGTTTGTCGTAACGGTACTTCGAGGCGTCAGGGCCCAAGGCCAACACCGAATTGCTGTAACCCACATTGGCGCCGCCCATGGGCAAACCCACCAAGGCGAGTTGGCCTGGCATGG
>RFVJ01000042.1 GCA_009928125.1 Betaproteobacteria bacterium | reverse complement strand
TTCTTCCAAACTTGGGATTTGGCAGGCCCTTACCCCGCCATTTTGAAAGACGAAGTGGTGGGCGTTGAAGCGCAAAAAGTTTTCAACGATGCGCAGAAGATGCTGCAAAAAATCATTGAAGGACGCTGGATCACAGCGCATGGCGTGATGGGTTTGTACCCCGCCAACAGCGTGAACCACGACGACATTGCTTTGTATGCCGATGAGTCGCGTCAAAGGCCTGTGCTGACATGGCATGGCCTGCGGCAACAAACAGAAAAGCAAGCGGGTAAGCCCAGCCGTTGTTTGGCAGATTTTGTGGCGCCACAATTAGATGCCAAAGGCCAACCCACCCACTTGCAAGATTACGTTGGCGTGTTTGCAGTCACTGCCGGCATTGGCGTAGAAAAACGCGAGCAAGCTTTTGAGGCCGCGCATGACGATTACAGCGCCATCATGCTCAAGGCCTTGGCCGATCGTTTTGCAGAAGCTTTTGCAGAGTGTTTGCACGAGCGCGTGCGAACAGATTTGTGGGGCTATGCCGCCACAGAGCGCGCATCGCTTGACGACTTGATTGCCGAAAAATACCAAGGCATTCGGCCCGCCCCCTGCTGCCAGCGTGTCAGGTTTTTACCTCAGTCATCCCGACAGCCAATACTTCAATGTGGGCAAAGTGAGCGAAGACCAAGTGCAAGATTTGGCCAAGCGCCAGAACTTGAAAGTGTCCGACATTCAGCGATTGTTAGCGCCTAATTTGTGAGCCCCTTTGTGTGTGCTGGATGAGCCCTCTTTTGCGCCCACCACAAACATGCCACACCCAACACACCGGCCAGCAACAAGCAACGCAGGCCGTTTGTGTAGCCCACTTCGGGTGTCCACATCAAACCCAAAGCCCAAGGTGCGACAGCCCGTCCCAAGGCCAATGGCACACCCAACACGCCATTGAGCTGTCCCACATGGTCGCGACTGACATATTGCGCCATGGCAGTGCCTTTGACGATGGTGTTCAGACCATTGCCCAGACCGTACAAGGTAACGAACAACAAAGCGGCCCAGGGCGCCAGTCCACCCACCACCAAACACACCAAGCCCAAAGGCACCAGACAGGGAATCCATTTGTTGGCGGCGTGCACATCCAAATGTTTTTCAAATAAAAACAACAAGAAACGCCCCAGCACTTGGATGGCACCAATGGAGGCGGAGAAACCGTTGACGAGGAGGGGCTGGCATGTGAGTCGGAATCGACAAGGGGGTCTGTGCTCTTGGCAGCAATCGCTGCGACCTTCTGAGGTGCCGCACCTTGGAGCAGCCACGCATGCAAGGGCATGCAGATCAGCCACTGCATCAAAGCCAAGACCCAAAGTGCATGGCGCCAGCCCAAACTTTGAATCAACCAAGATGAAAGAGGAATGAACACCGTGCTGGCCAAACCACCCAAGAAAGTCATGATGATGATGGCGCGTCGAAAGTCATTTGGAAAACGCCGCGTGACCACCGCAAACACGGGTGCATACAGGGTGGCAGACATGCCCAAGCCGAGGCCTAGCCACACCGCATAAAAACCCGCAAGACTGTCAATGAAGCTGTGCGCCCACAAACACATGCCAACCCAAGCAGACCCCCAAGTCATCACTCGGCGTTCGTGACCGCGGTCGATCCAGCGCCCAATGGCATAAGCCATCAAACCATCTGCCAACAAGGCCAAGCTGAAACCCAAAGAAGCATCCGCGCGGCTGAGGCCCAGCTCGCGCTCCACCGGCCCCATGATCAATGAGAAGGTGTAAAACACACTGCCCCAAGTGATCAACTGAGCCCAAGACAGCCAAACGGCGAAGGGCGCTAATTCGGGGGCATGGTGTGAGAGACGTGTGAGGTCCCAATATGGCCTGATGCTGCGCATGACAGCATTATCGATGCCCAAAGAGCGGCCTGCGATATTGGACAGCTTCTGCAATGTGGACCGCCAGGATTTCTTGACGCTCTGCCAAGTCGGCAATGGTTCTGGCAATTTTCAAAACCCGGTGGGTGCTGCGGCCACTCCACCCAAAATGCGTGGCAACTTGAGTGAGGTAGGCAGCAGCCTCTGGGTCTAATTTGCCGTGAAGGTCGAGCGCCGACCCAAGGAGCGCTTGATTGGTACAGCCTTGCCGTTTGAACGAAGTGCGCCTGACCCGCTCACATCGCATCTTCAGGGTGGCGGTGTTTTCTCCCGCAGGCGCATGGATCAACTGCGCAGTACTTTGGCTGGGAACTTCCATGTGCAGGTCAATTCGGTCTAGCAAGGGCCCGCTGATTTTGTTGCTGTAGCGGTGCACTTGATCGGGGGTGCATCGGCAAACGGGGCCTTGCTGACCTGGCACTCGAACCTGACCTGCATAACCGCAGGGACAGGGGTTCATGGCGGCAATCAACTGGAACCGTGCAGGAAACTCGGCCGAGTGTGCTGCGCGTGAGATGGTGACGCTGCCTGACTCTAAGGGCTCGCGCAAAGCCTCCAGCGCAGACCTTGGAAATTCGGGCAACTCGTCTAAAAATAAAACGCCATGGTGCGCCAAAGAAATTTCCCCGGGGCGTGGCGGTGAGCCACCGCCGACCAGCGCCACCGCACTGGCCGAGTGGTGGGGATGGCGTGTCGGTCGTTTCAGCCAATGTGCCATTTGAAAGCGGCCAGCCAAACTGGCCACCGATGCAGTTTCCAAGGCTTCCTCCACACTCAAATCGGGCAGCAAGCCGGCGAAGCGATGTGCCAACATCGACTTGCCTGAACCGGGAGGTCCGACCATCAGCAAACTGTGGCCACCTGCCGCTGCAATTTCCAAGGCGCGTTTGGCGCCTGCTTGGCCTTTGACATCGGCCAAGTCCAAGGCAGGCACGGTTTCTGTCGAAAGGGCTTGATGGGGCTCGAGCAAGCGCTGCCAAGTGCTGGAGGCCTCCTCGGTTGTTTGACCGACTGGCAAAAACGCTTGAGCCACTTCTCGCAAGTGTTGGGCTCGGTAAACGGTGGCGCCAGGCACCAAAGCAGCCTCTTCCGCGCTGCCTGGTGGTAAGACCAAATGGGGTGCATTCGCTTTTTTGTAGAGCGCCAAGCCCATGACCAATGCCCCTCGCACGGGTCGCAACGCGCCGGACAAGGACAACTCGCCGGCAAACTCATGGCGTTGCAAGCGGCTGCCGTCAATTTGCCCACTGGCCGCCAAAATACCCAGCGCAATGGGCAAATCAAATCGGCCAGAATCTTTGGGCAAGTCGGCGGGCGCTAAATTCACCGTGATTCGCTGGTTGTTGGGGAATTCAAAACCCGAATTCAACAAAGCAGAACGTACCCGTTCCCTGGCCTCTTTGACCTCGACATCCGCCAAACCTACCAATGTGAAGCTGGGCAAGCCATTGGCCAAATGCACCTCCACGGTGACGGCAGGGGATTGAAGGCCGACCAGGGCCCGACTTTGCACCAAAGAAAGACGCATAGACACTCCTTGCACCAAACCGGTGCGAGGTATATAAGGCTGAAGTCAGCCAGACCTAGGGCGGTGCAAGTCCCATTGGAACATCGGTACATACAAAATGCACCCCCCACAGAGAGGCGGACCCGCCTTGAAAGCAGGCCCTTGCGCTTTGGCATGCTAAATGCTTGAAGGCACCAGTCTCATTCTCATTTAACAGGAGCCCCCAATGAAAAAGATCGTTACACCCTTGATGTTGGCCATGTCTTTGGCCGCAGCTGGCAGTGCATTTGCACAAGCCGCCCCCGCAGAACCTGAGTCTTCTTTGTCATTCAATGTAGGCGGCGTGAACGAATACCGTTACCGCGGCATCTCACAAAGCCGTCTGGACCCCGCCTTGCAAGGCGGCGCAGATTACGCAGACAAGAGTGGTGCCTATGTGGGCGTTTGGGCTTCAAGCATCAAGTGGATCAAAGACGCCGGCGGTAAAGCCAACGCAGAAGTTGATTACTACGGTGGTTACAAGTTCACGGTGGGTGAAGTTGCTTACGACGTGGGCTTCTTGCACTATGAATATTCTGGCAATGCCTTGAAACCCAGTGCCAACACCAATGAACTGTATGGCGCCGTCACCATGGGCCCCACCACTTTGAAGTATTCACAAAGCACAGGCAATTTGTTTGGCTTTGCCAACAGCAAGGGCAGCACGTATGTTGACTTGACTGCCAATTTTGATTTGGGTGATGGCTACACCTTCACACCCCACCTGGGCTACCAAAATGTCAAAGGTGCAGGTAACAGCATTTACTCCTACACAGATGCAGCCCTGACATTGGGCAAAGACTTGGGCAATGGTTTGGCGGCATCGGCTGCTGTCATTGGCACCAACGCCAAAACCGGTTCTTATGTCAGCCCCGCAGGCAAGCAATTGGGCAAAGCCGGCTTGGTTGTTGGCCTCAAGTACACGTTCTAATTTTGTTGAATCACAAGGAGCCATCATGAAACTGGTGACCGCCATCATCAAACCCTTCAAGTTGGACGAGGTGCGTGAAGCCCTGTCTG
Organism: Betaproteobacteria bacterium; assembly: GCA_009928125.1. Taxonomy (GTDB): domain Bacteria; phylum Pseudomonadota; class Gammaproteobacteria; order Burkholderiales; family Burkholderiaceae_C; genus Limnohabitans_A. The sequence continues at coordinate 7,876 of RFVJ01000042.1, read as the reverse complement.
GCATAGGTGTGCAAGGCATTACTGTGACCGAAGTCAAAGGCTTTGGTCGTCAAAAGGGTCACACCGAGTTGTACCGTGGCGCTGAGTACGTGGTTGATTTCTTGCCCAAGGTCAAGATTGAAGCCGCTGTCTCTGCGGACTTGGTCGAGCGCGTGATTGAAGCCATTGAATCGGGTGCCCGCACCGGCAAGATTGGTGACGGCAAAGTGTTTGTGTATGACTTGGAACAAGTCATTCGCATTCGCACCGGTGAAACTGGGGCTGATGCCCTTTGATGCCCCTGAAAGAGAGTACAGAATGAAAAAGTTATTAGCCTCCCTCGCATTGGGATTGACGCTGTGTTTTGGCGGTGCTGCGTTTGCACAAACCGCCCCAGCAGCTGAAGCCAAAGTGGAAGCCAAGGCGGAAGCCAAGCCTGAAGCCAAAGCGGAAGCAACAGCGCCTGCCACTGCGCCTGCCGCAGCACCCGCTGCCGCAGAAGCAGCACCGGCCATCGTGCCGAACAAAGGTGATACAGCTTGGATGATGGTTTCCACCCTTCTGGTGATCATGATGGTGGTGCCAGGCTTGGCCTTGTTTTACGGTGGCTTGGTCCGCAGCAAGAACATGTTGTCGGTGTTGATGCAAGTCATGGTCACATTCTCGTTGATCACGGTGTTGTGGTTCATCTACGGTTACAGCTTGGCTTTCACAGAAGGCAATGCCTACATTGGTGGCCTTGATCGCTTGTTCATGAATGGCATCTGGGACAACGCAGCAGGCACGTTTGCCAATGCAGCCACTTTCAGCAAGGGCGTGGCGATTCCCGAAATCACCTTCGCGGGCTTCCAAGCCACTTTCGCTGGCATCACTTGTGCCTTGATCGTGGGTGCCTTTGCTGAGCGCATCAAGTTCTCCGCAGTCTTGCTCTTCATGACGCTGTGGTTCACTTTCAGCTACTTGCCCATTGCGCACATGGTCTGGTTCTGGATGGGCCCTGATGCATACACAGCGAAAGAAGTTGTGGATGAAATGAACAGCAAAGCCGGCATGATCTGGCAATGGGGCGCCCTCGATTTCGCTGGCGGTACCGTGGTTCACATCAACGCAGCGGTGGCTGGCTTGGTCGGTGCCTTCATGGTGGGCAAGCGCATTGGTTATGGCCGCGAAGCCATGGCACCCCACTCTTTGACATTGACCATGGTCGGTGCGTCCTTGCTGTGGGTGGGCTGGTTCGGTTTCAACGCGGGCTCTGCCCTGGAAGCCAACGGTTTTGCTGCCCTCGCTTTCGTGAACACTTTGTTGGCCACAGCCGCTGCCGTGTTGGCATGGTGTGTCGGTGAAGCGCTGATGCGTGGCAAAGCCTCTATGCTGGGTGCTGCATCCGGCGCCGTGGCTGGTTTGGTGGCCATCACACCAGCAGCTGGCAACGTCGGTATCGGCGGCGCCTTGGTGATTGGCATCGTTGCAGGTTTCGCATGCTTGTGGGGTGTCAATGGCCTGAAGAAAATGTTGGGCGCTGATGACTCCTTGGACGTTTTCGGTGTTCACGGTGTGGGCGGTATCGTTGGTGCGTTGCTCACCGGTGTGTTCAATTCACCCGTCCTGGGCGGCCCTGGCTTCGTGGCCGACTGGGTCACAGCCACGGGCATCACAGCAGCTGATTACTCAATTGCGGCACAAGTTTGGACCCAAGCCAAAGCTGTGCTGGTCACGGTGGTCTGGTCTGGTGTGGTTTCCTTTGTGGCCTTCAAGTTGGTTGACCTGACTGTGGGACTGCGTGTGTCTGAAGAAGCAGAGCGCGAAGGTTTGGACATCAGCTCACACGGCGAAACGGCTTACCACGGTTAATCTGAAAAGATTTTCCAAAGACTTTCCGAGAAGTTAGTCTCCAACCTCACAGCCCGCTTCGGCGGGCTTTTTTTCGTCTCTTGTTGGGTTACCAAGGGTTACATGCCCAAATTCATTGACAATGCCAGCAAAGCTTCAAACCAAGCGCATTGATGACTGCTGAGATTCCATTTGTCCGACCTGCATGGCACTGCATGACCACCCAAGCCGATGTCTTGGGCGAGTCGCCCTTTTGGCATCCTCAAGAACAACGTTTGTATTGGGTCGACATTCCTGGCCGCCGATTGCGGCGCATGAAGGTCTCATCCGATTTGTCGCAAAGTCATGCGGTTGATGATTGGCCTTTGCAAGAAGAACCAGGTTGTTTTGCACCTGCACAACAAGGCGGCTGGGTCATGGCCTTGCGCAGCGGTGTTTACCGCGCGCATGAATGGGGCGGTGCGTTGCACTTGCTAGCCCCTGCCCCTTACGACACAAACAAACTGCGTTTCAACGATGGCAAGTGCGATCCAGCGGGCAATTTTTGGAGTGGCACGATGTACGAGCCGCGTGATCAGGCGGCTGGGGTGCTGTATGCCTTACAGGCTAACCATGCGCTGCAGCCCAAAGCTGACCAAGCCACTGTGGCCAATGGCCTGGCATGGTCACCCAATGGCAAAACCCTTTACTGGTCTGACACCGGCGCTCATTGCATTCGCGCCTGGGACTTTGAGGTGACATCCCAGCAAATGACCCGCGAACGTGTCTTTGCTCAATTTCCAGCCAAGCCCAAAGACTGGACGTATGGTTCAGGGGTGGCGCAGACATACGCAGGCCGACCCGATGGCGCTGCTGTGGATGCGGAAGGGTTTTACTACGCCGCCATGTACGAGGGGCATCGCTTGGCCAAAATTGCGCCCGATGGCCGGTGTGTCGCCTTCATTGAAACGCCAGTGCAATGCCCTACCATGCCGTGCTTTGGCGGCGCTGATTTGCGCACCCTGTTCATCACCACATCGGCCCATGGCCGAACTGCGGCAGAGCTTCAAGCCTTGCCACAGTCAGGCTGTGTTTTTGCCATGCGGGTTGACACGCCAGGTTTGCTTGTGAGTTTTTTCAACAACTGAATTGACCTGTTTTTATCGCTTGCTTTACACCAAAGTGGCCATCAACAGACCGTGTCCGTTTAACATGGCAACATGAACGACAGTCCCAGCCCCCGCTCTAGTCCAAACGCTTACCCAGACCTGGCCCACTTGCTGGAGACTGTGCGTGCCGCTGCATCGGCGGGGTCAGCAACGCGCAAACACTTTCGGATTCACGGTTCGGGCAGCCACGATTTTTATGGCGAAGCCTTGGCGGGTGAGTTGTTGGAAACACGTGGCCTCTCGGGCATTGTTCAATACGAGCCCAGCGAGCTGGTCATCACGGTCGGCGCTGGCACGCTGTTGTGTGATTTAGAAAAAACATTGGCCGCGCAAGGCCAGTACTTGGCGTTTGAACCCCCGGTGTTTGCCCCAGACCGCAACCACAGCCAAGCCACGGTGGGCGGCATGGTGGCATCGGGCTTGAGTGGACCAGCGCGCGCCAGTGTCGGTGCCGTTCGAGATTTTGTGCTCGGTTTGAAATTCATCAACGGCCGCGGCGAGCACCTCACTTTCGGTGGCCAGGTCATGAAGAATGTGGCGGGCTATGACGTCAGCCGATTGTTGGCGGGCAGTTGGGGCACTTTGGGTTTGATCACCGAAGTCTCTTTGAAAGTATTGCCCATCGCGCCCGCGCAGGCCCACCTGATGTGCCGCTTGCCACAAGACCAAGCGCTGGCATTGTTGCATCGCTGGGGTGGCCAGCCATTGCCTTTGAATGCCAGCTGTTGGGTTCAAGACAACAGCATGCCAGGCCAACCCGAAATGCTGTTCGTGCGTCTTCGAGGCGCACAGGCAGCCGTTGAGGCTGCCCAAGTTCGCATGTCGCAGGATGTGGCGGCCCTGAACAGTGAATTGACCTTGCAAGGCTCCGAGCTTGCAGCGCAAGATTGGATGGCCTGCGCAGACCAACGTTTGCCCTTCTTCACGCAAGCTGCAGCATTGCCCGATGTGGCCTTGTGGCGTTTGTCGGTACCTCAAACGGCGCCGGCATTGAATTTGCCGGCAACTGCAAGCGCGCCATTCATTGAGTGGCATGGTGCACAGCGCTGGGTTTGGGCCCCGTTGTCAGACGCTGAGGCGCTTCGCAAAGCGGCCTCTCAGGTCGGGGGCCAGGCCACGTTGTTCAAAAGACCGCAGCAAGCCAGTGCGGCCACGCCTGTGTCGGTGCCAGTTTTCACCCCGCTGGACAAGGTGCAACAACGCATCCAGCAAGCATTGAAACAAGAATTTGACCCTGCTGGCCTGTTTGGGCCGCGCAGACTGAACGCGCATTTCTGAGGCTCATCATGCAAACCCAACTCGCACCTGAGTTTCAAAATACCTTACTGGGCCAAGAAGCCGAGGCCATTCTTCGCTCGTGCGTGCACTGCGGTTTTTGCACAGCCACCTGTCCTACTTACCAGTTGATGGGCGATGAACTGGACGGGCCGCGTGGCCGCATCTACCTGATGAAGCAAGTCTTTGAGGGTGCCGAGCCCACCCGCAAAACGCAAATGCATTTGGACCGTTGCCTCACCTGTCGTAACTGCGAAAGCACATGCCCCAGTGGCGTTCAGTACGGCCATTTGGTCGACTTGGGTCGCAAGGTGGTGGATGCCAAAGTTGAACGGCCTTTACAAGAGCGCGCCATCCGGTGGCTTTTGAAAGAGGGGCTGACTTCTTCGCTGTTTGCGCCTGCCATGAAACTGGGCCAAAGTGTGAGGGCCTTATTGCCCGCAACGCTTCGAGCCAAGGTGCCCGCACCGCAGGCCGCGGGTGCTTGGCCCACCCAAAGCCATGCGCGCAAAGTACTGATGTTGGCGGGCTGCGTCCAGCCAGCCATGAAGCCCAACATCAACACCGCCACAGCACGTGTGCTCAACGCCTGTGGAGTGGAAGTGGTGGTACCGCCCGAGGCGGGTTGTTGTGGTGCCGTTAAATTTCACTTGAACGATCAAGTGGGTGGCTTGGACCACATGCGTCGCAACATCGACGCCTGGTGGCCATGGGTGACGCAAGGCGTGGAAGCCATTGTGATGAATGCTTCGGGTTGCGGTGTCACGGTCAAAGAATATGGTCACTTGTTGCAACACGATGCGCAGTACGCCGACAAAGCCAAACGCATTTCAGAACTCACACGCGATCTCAGTGAGTTGTTGCCTTTGTGTTTGCCTGAGCTTCAAAAGCGATTGAAACCCGAGGTGGTGGCGGCTGCAGGGCCCTTGGCCTACCACCCGCCTTGCACCTTGCAGCACGGACAGCAATTGAAGGGCGGTGTCGAAGCGCAGTTGGGTCAATTGGGTTTTCAGTTGCGCGTGACGGACATCGAGTCCAACTTGTGTTGCGGCTCAGCAGGAACTTACTCAGTTTTGCAGGCCGATACCGCCTATGCCTTGCGTGATCGCAAACTGGGTCATCTGAACAAGTTGCAACCCAAGGCGATTTTGAGCGCCAACATTGGTTGCATCACGCATTTGCAAAGTGGTGCTGATGTGCCTGTACGGCACTGGGTGGAGTTGGTGGACGAGGCCTTGACGCTGAGTGCGTCACAGCGTGCGTAAGCTGCGCATTCCGTGTTGCAAGGTGCCTCTGGCTTTGCAGCCAGTTTGATCAAGCTGCCAGTGCGGCTTCAATGTCTTTGCCAATGTTCTCTGGCTTGTCCATGGGCGCATAGCGTTTGAGCACGCGGCCATCTCGGCCAATCAAGAACTTGGTGAAATTCCACTTGATGGCCTTGCTGCCCAACAAACCGGGTGCTTCTGCGCACAACCATTGGTAAAGGGGGTGCGCATCGGGGCCGTTCACCTTGATTTTTTCCATCATGGGAAAACTCACGCCATAGTTCAGTTGGCAAAAGCTGGCGATCGACTCGTTGCTGCCTGGATCTTGGCTGCCAAATTGATTGCATGGAAATCCCAACACCGCCAAACCTTGGTCTTTGTAGGCTTGGTGAATTTTTTCGAGACCGCCAAACTGAGGTGTGAAGCCGCAGGCACTCGCGGTGTTCACGATCAACATCACTTGACCGCGCAGGGTGGCCAGCGCCAAAGCTTGGCCATTCATTTGAGTGGCTTCAAAGTCATAGATCGATTTCATGCTGTGCCCCGCTTTGCAAATTCAAATTGTCAATTTAACCGTGAAGGTTGTCGTTTTTGGCAACGTCGATCAAGTGTTTCAAAACCGCGCTGTGCTCGCGCAAGTTGTGCTCATGCCAGCGCTTGATGAGCCACATGATGCTGGCCACCACAAAGCCGAACGCGGTGATCGCGCCGAAGGCTGACAAGCCCATACCGGTCGAGAAACTGTAGAAGCCACCCAACAGCAAGATGCACGCTTGCTCATTGAAATTTTGAACGGCAATTGAACGACCTGCACCCATCAAGTTGTGGCCGCGGTGTTGCAGCAATGCATTCATGGGCACAACCAGGAAACCGCCCAAGGCGCCCAACATGATGAGAAAGGGCGCAGCCACCCAGACGTTGTCAATGAAATTCATGCCCATCACCAACACGCCCATGGCAATGCCCAATGGCATGACGCGGGTGGCCTGATGCAACTTCATTCGCACAGAAGCCACCACAGCGCCCACAGCCGTGCCAATGGCCACCACCCCCACCAAGCTAGATGCTTGCGTGGTGCTGTAGCCCAAGGCTGCTGCGCTCCAGGCCAACACGATGTAGCGCAAGTTGCCAGAGAACCAATTGACCGCCCACCAGGACGCCCAAAATGATCGACGCGATGGTGAGGCCTTCAATCCAACCATTGGCCTTGACCAATTGAGAAGCTGGCAGCAATTCGGTCAAGATGCCATATTTGGCAGGTGAGTAGGCTGCCGCTCCCAAACCCACAATGGCATAAGACAACAAAGGGTGTGTGCCAAACAACATCAACAAACAGCCCACCACTTTGATGGCATTGCTGATGAACATCACCTCGCCCTTGGGCCGTGAGTCGGCAAAGGCGCCGACAAAGGGCGCCAGCACCACATAAAACAAAGCAAACATGGGCACCAAGGCAGCGCGCTGCCACTCCGCGCCACCGCTGGTGCGAATCAGTTCTACCGCCGCGACGAAAAGCGCGTTGTCGGCCAACGAACTGAAAAACTGGGCCGCCATGATGGTGTAAAAACCGCGCTTCATGAATTCATGTAGTGAATCGATCAGGCAAAAGGCCGAATCGAAAATGAGGAAAAGTAACAAAGCAACACCCGCTGGCGTGTGTTGACGTAAGTTTCAGTTATATCACGCTCTGTAGTGACACAATCTAGGCTTCAACCCGCGACATTGATCGCCGTTTTTGTAACGATCCGACATGCCAAGACCGATTCAGGCCACCATCGACATTCAAGCTTTGCGCCATAACCTGACGCAAATCAAAGCCGCTGCCCCCGATGCCTTGGTTTGGGGTGTGGTCAAGGCCAACGCCTATGGTCATGGCATCGAGCGTGTTTTCGAGGGTTTGCGGGCTGCAGACGGCATCGCTCTGTTGGATTTGGCGGAGGCCGAGCGTGTCCGCCAACTGGGATGGCGTGGTCCCATTCTGTTGTTGGAAGGGGTGTTTGAGACGCGTGATTTGGAGTTGTGTTCTCGCTTGAACCTGTGGCATGTTGTCCACTGCGAAGCGCAAATCGACATGTTGGCGGTGCATAAAACCCATCAGCCGCATCGGGTCTTTCTCAAAATGAACAGTGGCATGAACCGTTTGGGATTTGCCCCTCAGGCATTCCGAGCGGCTTGGACCCGTTTGAACGCATTGCCGCAAGTGGACGAAATTTCGCTCATGACACACTTCAGTGACGCCGATGGTGAGAAAGGCATTGCCGCGGCCCTGTCGATCTTTCACCAATTCACCCACGACTTGTCTGGCGAAAGAAGTTTGTGCAACAGTGCGGCCAGTTTGCGCCACGCCCATGATGTGGCCGTGCGTGCTGACTGGATTCG
>RFVJ01000410.1 GCA_009928125.1 Betaproteobacteria bacterium | reverse complement strand
TTCCTGGAACTGTGTCTGGCCAGCCTGCTGCAAGAACCGCATTGCGGGCAACATTGAGGCTCTGCTCGCCGACTTGCATTACACAACCCATCACCACGTCATCAATCAGTGCTGGATCAAGATCGTTGCGCTGCACCAACTGTTGCATAATCTCCGAAGCAAGGTCTACGGGGTGCCAATTCTTCAACTTGCCATTGCGGCGGCCAAGTGGGCTGCGAATTGCATCAACAATTACTGCGGTAGTCATGACGTGGAGTCTCCTTGTGTAGGTACTCACAGCGTAATGGTGGAGACGATGGGACTCGAACCCACGACCCTCTGCTTGCAAAGCAGATGCTCTAGCCAACTGAGCTACGTCCCCGTACGGCGGTCACTAAGGGTAGCGGTTGAAATGGCCAACACTCCAAACGGGAACGGCTAAATCACGGGCTTCGCCAAATAGGCGAAGGTAGCCTTCGTTACATGGTCGGCGAACTCATTTATGCATTCCGGGTCATGCGCCTGCCACTCCTTGATACAGGCGGCGCCCCCATCGGCAAAATCGATGACATTGTCGTGGTTTCTGGCCGTGCCACCGAGGCTCCCCGAGTACTTGGATTTGTAGCAACCAGCCAGCGCCGCTCCATTTTTGTGAGCGCCAGCCGTATTGCTTCGCTCGATAACTCAGGTGCCCGACTGAAGTCGTGGGACGTTGACCTCAATCCGTTTCGAGCTCGCGATGGAGAGCGTCTTCTTGGGCGAGAAATTTTGGATCAAAAAGTTGGTGATGAAGCCGTTAGCGATGTTGCCCTCGCTTTTCATTCTGGTCGCAACCCGGGTTGGCACATCACAAAAGTTCGACTTGCAAAACGCAGTTTGTTGAACCCGCGCCCTAGCTACCGACTCGTTGATTGGGAGCACATCGCTCACATGTTTGCGCCAAAAACTGCAATGGCAGCAGAAGCTGCTCGCTTGCGCGACATGCACCCGAGCGACGTTGCAGCAGTAATTCGTGCACTGCCTCTTGAACAGCGTCGATTGGTTGCCGCTGCGATGGACGACGAGCGGTTGGCCGACGTTCTTGAAGAATTGCCAGAAGACGAACAGTTGCGACTTATTGAAGGTCTTGACATGGAACGTCTGACAAACGTGTTTGAAGAGATGGAGTTTGACGACCTCGCAGACTTGCTCGCACAAATGCCTGGTGAACAACGCAGTCGCGTACTTGAAGCCATGGATGACGACGACGCTGAGACTATGCGTCAGTTGCTTTCGTATGCCGAAGGCACTGCAGGGTCATTGATGACGCCAG
>RFVJ01000409.1 GCA_009928125.1 Betaproteobacteria bacterium | reverse complement strand
TCATTCATGCTGGCCGCCGGATAGCTGCGATCGGCAAAGCACTGCGCTGCGATGTCCAAAATGGCATCACGCTTGATGTCGTGGGTGGCGGATTTAGGTCTTGCCATAAATTCTCAGATCATCAACCAACTGGCCACACCACACCGTTGTCATTCAAGATGGCATCGAGTGGCACATCGTGCGCTTCGGGTTCAAAGTCATCGACATAACCTTGTGTAAAGCCCAGTCCTACGGTGAATGGTTTGGGTTGCAAAGTGGCCAAGGTGCGGTCGTAAAAACCACCCCCATAACCGAGGCGATAGCCCCCTGCGCTGTAGCCCACGCAAGGTACAAACAACAGCGTTGGCACAATGACCTCGGTGTCCTTGGGTTTGGGAATGCCATAGGCATCGTCTTCCATGGGGCAACCGGGGTACCAGGCATGAAAAGTCAGGGTTTTGTGAACCTTGTCCACCACGGGCAGCCCAATGCGGCGCAACTGCGACTCACCGGTCAACTCACCATCTTCTTTCCAGCGGTGCAAAGCAGGCAGGGGATCGAACTCGCCTTTGATGGGCCAATAGGCGCCAATCACGACATCGGGACGGCCAAACAACCATATGCGCATGACCCTTTGCAAGGCATCACTTTTGGCAATCCTGTCAGGCATGTTGAGGCGCGCCGCCAACAAGTCTTGGCGAATTTGTTTTTTGGCTTCTGATTTGTCCATAATCAACCCATGCAATTGACACAGATTTTGACATCGCTTGGGGCTTCCGTCCTCATTTTCTCCTTCATAATGGCCAAATCGTGACCCAAAACAAGTCCGATGACGTCATTTTGGAGATGAATCAGGCCTTTAAAAAGAACGACAAAACGCAGCTTTCACGGCTTTTGCCTAAAGCCAAAGGCCATGCCTTGGAGCCATGGGCTGCGTATTGGGAACTGCGCGTGCGCTTGGATCAGGCCAGCACTGCTGAAATTCAAGAATTTCTCAGCACGTATGCCGGCACCTACGCCGAAGACCGCCTGCGCAACGATTGGTTGCTTCAACTGGGACGCCAGCGCGACTGGGCCCTCATTGCGCAGGAATATCCGCGCTACCGCATGAACGACGACCGCGAAGTTCGTTGCTATGCCTTGGGCACGGACGCGCTGCTCAACAAGCCCGAAACACCGGCAGAGCTTAAAAAGCTTTGGTACGCCTTGCGCGAATCGGACGACGGCTGCACCACCGTGGCCGAAAAACTGCACGATGCCAAGAAGCTAGACAGCCTGGACATCTGGCGCAAAGCCCGCTTGGCCATGGACAACAACCG
>RFVJ01000408.1 GCA_009928125.1 Betaproteobacteria bacterium | reverse complement strand
TGGTTTTGCACCAGGTGGCGGTGGTTTGTTCGGATCAGGCTGCTGAGCTACAACAAAACTTGCTGTTGAAGCAACCACGCATGCCAAAACTAGTTTTGACAATTTCATAAACAGGCTCCTTTTAAGTGCTCTTGATGAATCAACCATGGAAAGTTGAATTTACAAACTACCTACCTCCCACTGGTGCTGCTTGTGGATAGACGGTTTGTGGATTAGCAGGCTGCTGCTGTTGCGCGTAGGCCTGTTGTTGATATTGTTGCTGATATTGTTGCTGATACTGCTGCTGGTTGATTTGGGCATCGTAGCCCTGAGCCCTAGGTGCCTGAGTGACACTGGTCACTCGAACTGAAGCAGTACCTTCTTTTCCCACCGAGTTGAATATTTGCGACAGCATTTCAGGGTTGCCGGCCACTTTGTACTCAATCATAGAGTCGAGCATGGTCATGAAAAATGCGGAGTCAGACGTTCCCAACCAAGAAGCCCGGTTGCCGTTGATCAAATTAAGTTTTTCAACAGAACAAGCGGCAATGTTTTGAATCAGCCAATTTTTGGCTTGTTTTTCTCTTTCCAGCGGCTCGTGGATAGAGGTTCCAATGTATCTGAATTCAGAGATGAAACAATTTGCGCTAGGCTCTTTAGGGGCGTCTTTTTGGGCTTGCGCATGAGCAATGTTCAGTGCAAAGGTAAACACCGTGAGGGCTATGACAAGACCCTTTGATTTTTGGTTAGTCAGCTTATGCATTTGTTCAAATCATCTCAATGGCACCAGCACATGCTTCACTTTGTATCCCAATAACAGCTAAAAAGCAACCGCATTGCCCTTAATGCATCAATCGGCACGAGAAAGGCGATCTTGAGCGATCAAGACAGGCATTTTTGCAAGCGCAGCCTTTTGAACATGGCTTTGGGTGTCAACACCCCATCCTGGGGTGTTGTTTTCAATCATTTAAACAACGACCAACACACGCGCCGTTATCAAAGTGCCCAATTTCGCCGCTTTGGCCACCACATTTTGGAAAGCGGGCGACATGGCGTTTTCATCCAGTTCTTTGCCCAAGGCAGGCAGAGAGTCCATGTAATAGTTGATCACCAACCGGTCCATTTCTGGCGCAAAAACTGGCACCACCGCAGTCATGCCCGTCCCTGCACTGAATGCCGCTTTGGCGTCGGGCAACATGGCAATGGCTTCTTGTAAATTGGCTCGTGAAATTTGATATTGACGCTGAACCAAAACGGGCTGCGCTGTAGGCTCGCCAAACACTGTTCTGTACACATACGGGCCCGCAATCGATTGAACGTTGCCGCCTTCCAATTGCG
>RFVJ01000407.1 GCA_009928125.1 Betaproteobacteria bacterium | reverse complement strand
GCGCCGCGCTTGCGTGCGCTCTTTGTGAAACAGCTCGATGTCCTTGCCCATGTAGTCGGCCAATTCGGCCTGGGTGGGTGTGCGGCCCAACTCGGCACCCAACTCGTGGGTGGCTTCACTGTGCGATTTGTTGATGGCCACGGCCGAACGAGGCAAAAAGGACAGGCGACGCACCTCGTCCAAAATGGCCCCGCGAACGCGGCTGTGTGCAAAATTCTCAAACTCGATGCCCTTGACGGGGTCGTAGGCGCGGGCCGCTTCAAGCAAGCCAATCATGTCCATGAAAGGCGGCAGTCTCACCTTCAGGTGCAAAGCCACGCGCTTGACCATGCCCAAATGGGCCATGACCAGCGCTTCGCTGTTGTTTTGAACCTGTTCGTAAAGGCGAGTGGAAGTGGCCATGGTTTTACGCGCTGGTTTTCACCAAACGCTCCACAAAAAACTGCAAGCCCCCCGAAGCCTCATCAATGGGCTCCAATTGACGAATGGCTTCTGCCAATCGGCGGAAATCACGTGCGCCTGCGCTGCCAGGGGCATACTCGGCCACGGGTTGGTATTTTTTCAGCGCGGTCAAAATCAACTCATCGTTTTCAATCGAGCCCAAATAGCGTACTGTGCGATTCAAAAAGCGGGCACACACTTGGTTGATGCGCTCAAACAACTGATACCCCTCTTGGGCACTTGCGACCCCATTGGGAATGAGGTAAATCTCGTCCAAGCCATTGTCTTGAATCAACACTTTGATGGTGGCATAGGCATCGGCAATCGACGATGGATCGTCGCGCACCACCACAAATCGGCGAGAACAAGCGGCCATGAAAGCCAACACTTCCGGTGAGATGCCTGCAGCCATGTCGACAATCAAAAAATCGATGTCATCGGTGAGCGCACTGAAAGCACGCACGATGTTGGCCGCTTGGATATCGCCCAAGGCTGCCATTTCCTGAATGCCAGAGGCACCCGGCACCAGCTTGATGCCTTGTCGGGTGGTGACGATGATTTCTTGCAGGGTTTTCTCGCCACTTAAAAAGTGGCTGAGGTTGTAGGGGCAACGGCAGCCCAAGGCAATTTGCGCATTGGCCAAACTCATGTCGGCGTCAAACAGCATGACACGGTGACCCATGGCCTGCAGCGCAACAGCCAAGTTCACAGAGACCGTGGTTTTACCGACGCCTCCTTTGCCACTGGCAATGCCAATGACTTGGGTACTTTTTGCTTTATCCATGAAGCTCATTCTGAGGGATTTCCACCGACCAATGAGGGCGGCTCAAACCCATGGTGTGGGTGAGCGGTTCATTGGCAGCTTCAAGCTCTTTCAC
>RFVJ01000406.1 GCA_009928125.1 Betaproteobacteria bacterium | reverse complement strand
CGCAATTGGAGCAAGAGCTGATTTCACGGTAGGTGCCTTGCGCTGGCACCCACACTTCGAGGTCATACGTTTTGGTCGCACCGAAACCCATGTCACCTGAGCACAACAACATGACGCGGTAGGGCAAACCCAGCTTTTGCAAAATGGCTTCGGCATGGCCCGTCATTTCTTCCAGCGCTTCGTAGCTTTTCTCTGGATGAACAATTTGCACCATTTCCACTTTGTCGAATTGGTGCTGACGAATGAGGCCGCGTGTGTCACGCCCTGCACTGCCCGCCTCTGAACGGAAGCAGGGTGTGTGGGCAGTCAGCTTCATGGGCAAATCGGACTCGGCCAAAATTTCATCGCGCACCACGTTGGTCAAAGTGACTTCTGAGGTGGGAATCAAATACAGCGCTTGATTGTCTGCGGCCTCTTCGCCTTCTTGGCCACCCTTTTTGGCAGCAAACAAATCGCCCTCAAACTTGGGCAACTGACCTGTGCCGCGCAGCGTTTCTGCATTCACCACATAGGGGGTGTAGCACTCGGTGTAGCCATGCTGTTGCGTTTGCGTGTCCAACATGAATTGCGCCAAGGCGCGGTGCATGCGGGCAATTTGGCCGCGCATGAAGGTAAAGCGTGAACCGGACAATTTGATGCCGGTGTCAAAGTCGAGGCCGAGCTTTTCGCCAATGTCGACGTGGTCGCGCACTTCAAAGTCAAAGGTCTTGGGGCCTTTGCCATCGACACTCCATTTGCGAGCATCGAGTTCTGTTTTGATGCTGGCCACATCGGCCATCACCTGGTCAGTGCTTTCACCTTTGGACTTCAACATGCCAATTTGCTTGGACAAGTTGTTGCGCTGGCTTTGCAATTCTTCGGTGCGTGTTTGCAACGTTTTGCGCTCTGTTTCCAAAGCACGAAACTTGTCCACATTCAAAAAGGCTTGAGGATTTTTTCGAGTCTCCAGGCGCGCTACAGCAGCGTCAAGGTCTTTGCGGAGTAGAAGGATGTCTAGCATGTTGAAAGAAATTTAAGCGGCCAAACAATCAATGGCCATCGTTTAATTTTAGGCCCTTGGGCAAGGGGAATTTGATGGTTTCGGTGACACCGTCCAATTTGCGAATGGAAGTGGCGCCCAAGGCACGCAAGCGAAGAATGACATCCTGCACCAACACTTCTGGGGCGGAGGCACCCGCTGTCAGTCCCACACGGTGTTTGCCAACAAACCATTCGTTTTTCAGTTCGTCAGCACTGTCAATCATGTAGCTGTCGGCGCCCATGCGGCTGCCCAATTCGCGCAGGCGGTTGCTGTTGGAACTGGTAGGGCTGCCCACCACC
>RFVJ01000405.1 GCA_009928125.1 Betaproteobacteria bacterium | reverse complement strand
TGCCAAAACAGCAGCAGCTTAATCAGCTTCGCAGGTCTCACAAGGCCTGCATGAAAAAACCGCCAAGGCTTTCGCCAAGGCGGTTTTTTTACGCCCCTGCATAGCAGGGGTGTGGGGTAGGGGAATTAACCGCGTGTGACTTTCAACACTTTAGCGCCCGTGCGTTTGGGTGCTGCGTGGCCGCCTGCATTGTGAGGCTTGAAATTGCCCGCACCGATGACCTTGGGACCACGCGGTGTGAAGCGATCGCCTGCGCCGCCACGTGCATTCTCGCGACCGCCCGGTGCGCGAGGCGCACGGTTGTCACGTGAATCAAAGCGGTCGCCACGGGGCTCAAAGCGACCTTCGGAACGGAAATCACCGCGGCCTTCGGGACGACCTTCAAAGCGGGGTGCAGGCGTGCCGCGCTTTTCAAAACGGTCGCCACGGCCTTCGAAGCGGTCACCACCACGGTTGCCTTCAAAGCGAGGCGCGCCGCGTGATTCAAAACGTTCACCGCCGCGGTTGCCGCCGAAGCCACCACCGCCGCCGCCAAATGAACGGCCACGGCCGCCACGCTCATTGCCACCGCGGCCAGAGCGAGTCTCAGGGAAGTTGAGTTTAGGTTCCATCCCTGGAATCACTTCAGCTTTAAAAGGCTGTCGGCTGTAAGCCTCGATGTCCATGATTTTGCGGCGATCGCGAATTTCAGCGAAGGTGATGGCCAAACCATCGCGACCCGCACGGCCTGTACGACCAATTCGGTGGGTGTAATCTTCGGCCTTCATGGGCAGACCAAAGTTGAACACGTGGGTGATGGTGGGCACGTCAATGCCACGCGCTGCCACATCGGTCGCTACCAAGATTTGAACTTGGCCATTGCGCAGGGCCATCAAGCGGCGGTTTCGCAAACCTTGGCTCAAAGCGCCGTGCAGCGCAACGGCATCAAAGCCATCTTGCTGCAAGTCTGCTGCCAAGCCATCACACTCAATTTGCGTACTGGCAAACACAATGGCTTGGTTGATGGAGGCATCACGCAACCAATGGTCAAGCAATTTGCGTTTGTGCTGTGCGTTGTCGGACCAGAACAAAACTTGCTTGATGTTGTTGTGTTTTTCTTGCGGTGAATCGATTTGGATTTTCTGAACAGATGAGCCACCGTCGTGCATCACGCGCATGGCCAACTGTTGAATGCGTGGTGCAAACGTGGCGCTGAACATCATGGTTTGTTGACGTTGGATGGTGAGTTGGTTGATGTCAGCCAAGTCGTCAGAGAAGCCCAAGTCCAACATGCGATCGGCTTCGTCAACCACCAAGAATTTAACCTTGTCGAGTTTGATTTGCAT
>RFVJ01000404.1 GCA_009928125.1 Betaproteobacteria bacterium | reverse complement strand
GACTATGTGGCCAAAGCCCCTGCCGATGGCTACACGGTCATGATGACCTTGCCTTTAACCCACGTCAACAATGCCATCCTGCAACCCAAGTTGCCCTACGATCCAGTGAAAAGTTTCACGCCGCTCAGCATGTTGGCCACTGGCGGACCCATGTTGGTGGCGCGCGCCAACGCGCCTTTCAACAACGTGAAGGAATTTGTGGAGTACGCCAAAAAGAAGGGCAGCATGAGTTATGGCACGTGGGGCACAGGCTCATCTGCACATTTGTTTGGCGAATTGTTGTCGCAGCAATCGGGTGGCAAATTGGTCCATGCGGCCTACAAATCGGAGGCTGCCGCACACAATGATTTGTTCGGAGAACTTTTAGACTTCGCATGGGCCAATCCATCCACTGCCAAAAATCAAACACAGGCTGGCAAATTGAAAGTGCTTGGCATCGCCGGCACCAAACGTGTTTCAACCATGCCCAATGTGGCAACCTTTACAGAACAAGGCTTCAAAGGCTTTGACGTTGACAGCTGGATCGGCATGTACGCTCCCGCCAATTTACCTGCCGACATTCAAAATGCTTGGGTCACAGCGCTTCGCGAAATCACCCTGCAACCCGATATCCAGGCGCGACTTGTGAGCTTTGGCTTTGAGCCCCTTGGCAATACACCTGCGCAATTTGCAGAGGTGTTCAAAGCAGATTTTCCAAAGGTGGCTGAGCTGATCAAAGCTGCCGGTGTCACAGCACAATAAGGCCCTTCAACATGGACAACGCCTCATCCCAAGGCCATCGCGTCATACCCATTCAAGTCGACACCGGCACAGCCTACGGCAAACCAGAACCGACCTCGCACTTAGAACTGGCGCAGGTTGGCAAGGGTACCCCCATGGGGGAATTGATGCGTCGGTATTGGCACCCCATCGGCTTGTTATCGGATGCCAGTGACACGCCCAAAAAAATTCGGGTGTTGGGCGAAGATCTGATTTTGTTCAGAGACAAATCAGGCAATCCCGGCGTGGTTTATCCACACTGTGCGCACCGCGGTGCTTCTTTGTTCTATGGCAAGGTCGAAGAGAAAGGCATCAGGTGTTGCTACCACGGTTGGTTGTTCGATGTGAAAGGACACTGCCTTGAGCAACCCTGTGAGCCCAACGGCGGTATCAACCTGCATGAAGCGCGACAGCCTTGGTACCCCGTGCAAGAGTTGTACGGCCTGATTTGGATTTACATGGGGCCGCCCGAGAAAAAGCCCGTGTTGCCTCGGTATGAATGTTTAGAAACTCTTGAAGAGGGTGAATTCTTCTACTGGAGCCCAAAAAGCAAGTGGGGATATGTCGGTTGGTGGAATGTTAAGTCGCTGC
>RFVJ01000403.1 GCA_009928125.1 Betaproteobacteria bacterium | reverse complement strand
GGGGGGTCGCAAAGAAAAAATTCGCGCAGGCGATGTGCTTGGCGCGCTCACAGGCGAAGCGGGATACACACGCGAGCAAGTGGGCAAGATCAATGTGAATGAGTACTCCACTTATGTGGCTGTAGCGCGAGACATTGCACGTGAGGCTGTCGCTAAATTATCTCGGGGCAAAGTGAAGGGCAAGTCGGTCAAGGTCCGCTTGCTGGAGGATGCCTCTGGCATTGAAAGTGAATAAGCGCATGCAGTAATGACTGTATGTGCGCTTCTCTGATGCCCAATGTATGACTGTGAATCAAGTGCTAGCAGCATCATGGCTGCATGCACTTTACATGCGATCCCAACAAAAGCCGTGCAAATTATTTCAAACATGGCATAGTGCTTGAATTCGCTCAATATCTTGATTGGACGAAGGAAGTAGTTTGGCAAGATGTTCGCCACAACTACAACGAGGTCCGTATGAGCGGCTTGGTACCTTTGGAAGGCAAACTTTACGCAGTGGTGTATGTTTTGCGTGCTGAATCTACCCGAATCATCAGTTTGAGAACAGCAAACAAACGAGAGGTTAAGCGCTATGAAAAAAATCAGTAAAAATACCAAAGCCAGAGCCATCACATTGGCTGCGATGAGCGATCCAGACAATCAGCCTTGGACTGATGAAGATTTTGCAAAAATCAAAAAATTCTACAGATTTGGTGATGTGATGCCGAAAGCTTCCGATCTTCCATCGAAGTAAATCAGGCGCTTTAAAATCAATATGGGTTCTTAAACCCTAGCCTGTGCATGATCTTAATTTCATGCGCCTCCATGGCCTCGGCATCGGCCTCACTGGTTTCATGATCCCAACCCTGCGCATGCAGCGTGCCATGAACTAACAAATGCGCATAGTGCGCTTGCAATGTCTTGCCTTGCTCGCTAGCTTCCTTGGCCACTACCGGCGCGCACAACACCAGGTCTGCCATCACCACAGGTGACTGCATGTAATCAAATGTCAGCACATTGGTGGCGTAATCTTTCTTTCGAAACTCACGGTTCAAGTGCTGACCTTCTTCGACATCGACAATGCGCACCGTGATCTCGCCATCAGCGGTCAAGCTGTGTCGAATCCAACGTGCCACTTTGTGACGAGGCAAGGCGGCACGATGGCGTGCGGCGTAGGGGATGTCGCCAAATTGCAAAGACAAGTTAAGCGTAGGAAGTGCCATAAGTTTTAAGCATCAATCGATCGACTGCGCACCGTGGTTCTTTGCGCATCATAGGCATCCACAATGCGCGCCACCAAGGGGTGACGCACCACGTCGGCGCTCGAAAAACGCGTCATGGCAATGCCTTTCACACGCCGTAAAACACGCT
>RFVJ01000402.1 GCA_009928125.1 Betaproteobacteria bacterium | reverse complement strand
CCCTTTGAGCTGGAAGAGTGCGCCATGATTGATGGCGCCAACCGCTGGGAAATTTTGATCAAAATCATTTTGCCTTTGTCGGTGCCCGGCCTTATTTCTGCAGGCATCTTTGCCTTCACTTTGTCGTGGAACGAGTTCATCTACGCCCTCACCTTCATCTCTTCCAGCGAGGTCAAAACCGTGCCTGTGGGCGTGGTCACCGAATTGGTTGAAGGCGACGTTTACCACTGGGGCGCCCTCATGGCGGGGGCCCTCTTTGGCTCATTGCCAGTGGCATTCATTTACTCGTTCTTTGTTGAGTACTACGTGTCGGGCATGACCGGTTCCGTCAAAGAGTAAGCACCGCAACCCACTGCGCCAAGGGCGCATTGGGTCTTTCCACAGCTATGGAGGCGTGATGAAAACTTTGAAATGGTTTCCTGGTCTTATCTGTGCCAGCATGGTGGCCATCAGTTTAAGTGCCACGGCCCAAAACTGGCCTAGCAAACCCATCAAACTCATCACCTCGGCCGCACCCGGTGGTGTGGTCGACATTTACGCCAGACGCCACCAACCCCATTTGCAAAATGAGTTGGGCCAGCCCGTGATGGTGGAAAACAAACCCGGTGCTTCAGGCGCCATTGCCGGTGATGCCGCCGCCAAAGCCGACCCCGATGGCCACACCTTGTTCATGGGCAGCCAAAATGAATTGGGTCTCATTGGCCAATTGGGTGTGCCCGTTCGCTACGACCCCGTCAAAGATTTTTCCACGGTTGGCCTCACCATTGCGGGCTACCCCATCCTCATGGTCAATGCGCAATTGGGCGTGAAGAACGTGGCCGAGTTGGTGGCCTACATCAAAGCCAAAAACACCACCCTCGATTGCGGCGGCAGTGGCACCGCCACCATTGGTCACTTTGTTTGCGCTGCATTTGCAGTGCGCACCGGCTCCAAAATTCAGTACGTTCCGTACAAAGCCAACGTGCCTGCCATGACGGATGCAGCATCAGGCCAGGTGCAATTGGTTTCCGCTTTTTACAGTGAAGTGGCGCCCTTCATTGCCTCTGGCAAATTGATTCCCTTGGGCGTGTTTGGCGCCAACCGATTGCCGCTGCTGCCCAATGTGCCCACCATGGAAGAACAGGGCCTGAAAGATTTGGAGCTTCAAAGTTACACGGTTTATGTGGTGCCCACAGGCACGCCAGTTGCCGTCCAGCGAAGACTTAACGCCGCCATCGTGAAAGCCGCCAATCACCCCGACGTGATGGACAAAGTGAAAGCCGCTGGCGGTGTTTACTTCGACATGAACTTAGAAGAAACACAAGCTTGGCAAAAACGCATTCAGGCGCGATGGAACAACATCGTTCAAGAG
>RFVJ01000401.1 GCA_009928125.1 Betaproteobacteria bacterium | reverse complement strand
ATTCGCCAATGGGGCTTGCCCAAAACATGGGGCGTTGGCATGTTGTTGGCCATTGTCAGTTTTGCCAGCGTCAGTTTATTGGGCCCTGGCGACGAACAGTTGTTTCTGGGTGTGTGCATTGCATCGGGCTTTGCGCTGGGGGCAGACATGGTGGTGCCTGGCGCTTTGCTCAATCGCGTCATCGATCACTTGGGCCATCGCGGTGAAGCCGAAGGCTTGTATTTGGGTTGGTGGAACCTCATCAGCAAATTCAATTTGGCCTTGGCTGCGGGCCTGTGCTTGCCACTTTTGGCCAGTTGGGGTTATGTCCCAGGGACCCAAAGCGCAGAAGGCTTGCATGCACTTTCGCTTGCTTATGGCGTGTTGCCTTGTGTTTTGAAAACCGGCGCTGTTGCCGCTTTGTTTTATTTTTGGATTCAACCGTCAGCAAGCACGCTGACATCAAGGGATATGGGATGAACAGAAGACAGTCTTTACAGCGTATTTCACAGGGCCTGGCGGCCCCACTGCTTGTGCGCACTTCGGGCTTGGCGGCATTGGGTGCGGGGGCAGGACTTTTAACGGGTTGTGCGGGACCGCAATTGTCAGACTACGCTGCGCAAACGCCCGTGCTTGATTTGCGAACGTACTTCAATGGCATCGTCGATGCATGGGGCGTGTTCACGGATCGCTCAGGCCGCGTGGTGAAACGTTTCAAGGTGGTGATGGACTGTCAATGGCAAGGCGATGAAGGGGTTTTAGACGAAGCCTTCACTTATTCTGATGGTGTTCAACAAAGGCGCATTTGGAAATTGAAAGCCTTGCCAAATGGCCGCTATGAAGGGCGCGCCGACGATGTGGTCGGCTTGGCCGCAGGAGGCGTCAGTGGCAACACCTTCCGCTGGCAGTACACCTTGGCCTTGCCTGTCGATGGGACGGTTTGGGAAGTGCAGTTTGACGATTGGATGTACCTCATGGATGAGCAAGTCATGTTGAACAAAGCGGTCATGCGCAAATGGGGTGTCACACTGGGCGAAGTGACCTTGTCATTCAAACGCCGTGGTCCCCATTCGTCAGGGCGTGTGTCATGAACATTGAAGTTGCAAAAGTTGGGCATGACGCTTTGCCAGTCCAGCCCGCCCAAAGTGGGGTCAAGCGCCGATGGGGCGCACCTTTGAATTCACCCATGGTTCGGTGGCAAGGCAAACGCGTGTGGTTGATCGGCGCATCCAGTGGCATTGGGTTGGCGTGTGCCAAAGCTTTGCATGCCGCAGGCGCCAACGTGGTCATTTCTGCGCGCAATGTGGATGTGCTGTCTGAATGGGCTGAACAATCTCAACAGCAAGGTCCATCGATGACGCTGCTGCCTTTG
>RFVJ01000041.1 GCA_009928125.1 Betaproteobacteria bacterium | reverse complement strand
CGCAAATTAATGTTGATCTGACCCCATTTAACGACCCCATTTAATTGCTTAGAACTCGACGGTTT
Organism: Betaproteobacteria bacterium; assembly: GCA_009928125.1. Taxonomy (GTDB): domain Bacteria; phylum Pseudomonadota; class Gammaproteobacteria; order Burkholderiales; family Burkholderiaceae_C; genus Limnohabitans_A. The sequence continues at coordinate 12,339 of RFVJ01000041.1, read as the reverse complement.
GGCCTTCGGTCATCACGATGATTTTGCTGCTAGAGCCTTTCATGGCTTCTACAAATTCAGCAGGGGTGCCTTTGGCCAAGGGGTTGGAGCCGTGGTGGATGGGGATGACCATTTTGGCGGGAATCCAGTTTTTCATGCCGAAAGCTGCATCTTCGGGGTCCATGGTGAAATTGCCACCGATAGGGATGAGCACCAAGTCGGGCTTGTAACGGTCGTAAATGAATTTCATGTCACCGAACAATCCTGTATCACCCATGTGCCAAATTTTGAAACCATTCTCCATTTGAATGATGTAACCCACAGCTTCGCCTGCAGGATGTGATTCGTTTTTGCCTGTGGCAGGGTTGTTGTGGACCAACAAAGAAGAGTGTTCGGCTTGCACGGCGGTGACCTTGATGCCAGGCAATGGGGTCACATGCCCTGTTTTGTTAAAGCGATGACCTAGATTGGCAGGCAGGATGCCCAAGGTAATCATGGGAGTGATCATGTCGGCTGGACCATACAGCACCGTGTTTTGTGCTTTGGCAATGGCGGGTGCATCGCCGATGTGGTCGACGTGGGCGTGGGTGACCAAGAGCAGGTCAACTTTGCCCAAGGCGCTGATGTCTGTTTTGTAAGGTGCGGGTGTTTTGGGGCCGCCTGTTAACCAGGGGTCAATCACGATGGTTTTACCACCGGGTGATTTAATTTTGAAGCCCGCTTGGCCAAACCAATAGAGCTCTGTTTTGCCTGAAGCAGCCTGCGCATGGGCGGGTGCTGAGACGCTTGAAAGGCCGATGCCCACCGACAGAGCCAGGGCCATGCCGATGCTGGCTGTCAGTCTGTGTCCAGCTTGGGCCATTACATTGAGGGATTGGTAAAGGGTTCGCATGATTTCTCCGTCTGTGGAAACTTCATGCTAATGGGGATTGAGGCGCCCAATGTTAGGGTTTCTCATAGGAAGTCTGAAATACGCTCATAGGACCTTGCAGCCCACTTCTGACACACTGGGGGATCATTGAGGGAACGACGCATGCCAACCATCTCTTTCACCCGATTTTTGTCAATCTTCCTTGTCACTTTTGCTTCATTGACCATGACAACTGTTCACGCACAACTTACACCAGCCTTGGTCCAAGCGTTTGCCCCCACAGGCAGCTTGCGCGCCTCCATCAACTTGGGCAATCCCATTTTGGCCAACAGAGATGCCAATGGACAGCCTGTGGGTGTCTCCGTGGACTTGGCAACAGAGTTGGCCAAACGCTTGGGCGTGCCCTTGAGCTTGGTGGTCTTTGATGCAGCGGGTAAATCGGTGGATGCGGTTACCAATGAAAAGGCCGACTTCGGCTTCTTTGCCATCGATCCAGTGCGCGGACAAGGCATTTCGTTCACGGGACCCTATGTATTGATTGAGGGCAGCTATTTGGTGGCCAACAATTCGCCTTTGACCAGCAACGACCAAGTCGACAAAAAAGGCATTCGCATTGCGGTCGGTAAGGGCAGCGCCTATGACTTGTTCCTCACGCGTGAAATCAAGAACGCAGAAATTCACCGCGCACCCACATCACCCACCACCGTTGATTTTTTCATCTCTGAAAAATTAGAAGTGGCTGCCGGTGTCAAGCAGCAATTGGAGATGGACGCCAAACGCTTGCCCAACTTGCGTTTGTTGCCCGGCCGTTTCATGGTCATTGAGCAAGCCATGGGTTTACCCAAAACACGCAGCCCCGAGGCGCAGGCTTATCTCAAAAAGTTTGTGGAAGAGATGAAGGCTTCAGGCTTTGTAGCGCAGTCCTTGGCTCGGCACAAAATTGAAGGCGCGGCTGTGGCGCCTGCTCATTCAATCTAAATAGGTGGCATGCAGCTTTTGCAGGGCTGCAGGCGTCAAGCCCAGGGTATGGGTGAGGTAGTTGTGCATGCCGCCATGGTCATGGTGGATCACGTCCAGTGACGCTTTCAAAAAGCTCTCTTGTACTTCCCACACAATCTTCAAGACATCGGGTGACAGGGTGGTGGCACCTGTGCTGTTGCGCTTGTAGAGTTGGTTGGTGAGCAGATAATCTTGCCAGATGTCAGATTCTGAAACGCCCAAGGCCGACAACACCAAAGCTGCTGCCAGGCCCGTACGGTCTTTGCCTGCTGTGCAATGAAAGAGCAGAGGGTCGGGCTGGTCTAGCAAGTGTTCAAACAATTGCGCAAAGCGATGCGAGTCTGAACGCACAAAATCACGGTAAGTGGTTTGCATGGCATCGAGCGCATCGGCTGCCGTGAGCGGCTTGCCGGTGAGGTGTTGGGCTTGAAGCCGTTGCACCACAGTGGGTTCTATGCTGAGGCTGTGCCGCTTGATGCCAGGCCACTCGTAAGGCTGCGCTTGGCTTTCTTGAATGCCTCTGAAATCAAAGCTGCGTGAAATACCCAAGTCTTTCAGTTGCACAAGATCTTCGGGGTTCAGTGCCGCCAAATGGTCGGATCGGAAAATTTTGCGCCACTTCAAAGGGCGGCCCTCGTGACCCAGATAGCCACCTAAATCACGGAAATTGGAAGCGCCGTTGAGGGGGATATGGCGGCGCGTGACATCATGGGGGCTGTGCTTGGACATGTCTTGCATGTTAACGCGAAATTCCTTCAAAGCCTTCGCGCCAAAGGCTGATGCAGCGTTTAGATGATCTTGCCCATGCGTGCAAAGTTGCGGACAAGGCTGATCAAAATCAAGAGCATGCCCAGCAGGGCAATTTGTGCGCTGATTTCAGTCATGGCACGTTTCTCAAATCTTAACTTGTAGCCCAATTGGTCATAAACGTTCTTCAATCCCTCGGTGCTGTCGGCCCGGAAATACTCGCCTTGTGTGAGGGCCGAAACTTTTTGAAGGGCTTCATCTTCCAACTTGACCCGCATGCTTCGGCCTTGAATGTGCACCACATCGCCTTCCTTGGTACCGATGCCCACGGTATAGACTTTGACTTCGTGCTTGGCGGCCAGTTCGGCCATTTTGAGCAATTCAGGTCCCATGTTGCTCTGGCCATCGCTCATCAAGACGATGGCCATGTTTTTTCCGCGACTGGCTGAGGCTTCGGTAGCGGGTTTGGCCTTGTCGTCCAAGGACTTGCCCATGTCATTTGCTTTTTTGCCACCCATCTCAGAAGCTTCATTGATGATTTTTTGTGCATCAATGTCTGCGCCTGGCAGAAGTGCTTCGAGGGAGACCAACAAGCCAGTGCCCAGCGCCGAGCCATATTGCAGTGGCAAATAATCCAAGGCCTTTAACAAAGCATCTCGCTCTTCGGTAGGCGCTTGGGCTAAAGCTGCCGTACCGGCGACAGTGACCAATCCAACCCGCAGGCGGCTGGGTTTGTCTTGAATGAATTGTTGAGCCGCCTGTTGAGCTGCCTCGATGCGAGACGGCTTCAAGTCTTTGGCGCGCATGCTGCCTGAGGTGTCGATGACCAGCATGACTGTCGCTTCGCGCAGCGGAGACATCAGCACTGTTTGCGGGCGCGCCATGGCAGCGCACAGCATCAGCAAACCCAAACACAAGACCAGCGGGGGAACTTGCTTGGTTTGATAGGCGTAATGGCCGGCAAACAGGGGGACGCCCACACACGCATACAGCATGAAAGGCCACAAGAATTGGAGCGAACTTAAATCAGGCACGCCAGACTCTCCGCTTTCGCAATTCAGAGAAACGCATCAAGGCGTTGGCCATGTCTTCTTGCGTGGAAAGTTCAAGCGCATCGACGCCAGCTTGCGCAAAACAACTTGCCAATTGGCGTTCGCGTTCTTCAACCAACTCGGCGTAACGATTTCTGAATTTGGCGTTGGCCGTGTCCAACAGCAGCTGTTCGGAAGTTTCAGAATCTTGCAGCAACATCAAGCCGGCCTTGGGCAGGTTCATTTCAGCAGGATCGAACAAGCGTGCGGCCACGGTGTCATGCCTTCTTCCCAGTGCACTTAACTCTGCAGCCCAATTGAATTGGCCCATGAAATCGGACACGACAAAGACACTGGAGCGGCGTTTGATCAGCCCATTCGCGCGTGCCAACCATTCATTCAAGTCAGTCTGGTGTGTTTGTTGAATGGGGGAGGATGTGTCTAAAACATGCAGCACATGAAGCAAGTGTCGCCGACCCATTCGCGGGGGGATGCACTGAAACCCATCATGTTCTGCAGGGTTCAATAACAGTGCGCCAATGCGATTGCCACGCTTCATCAGCAACTTGGCCATGACGCCAACAAATTGCATCATCATGTGTCGCTTGCTGAGGTTGCCGCTGCCAAAATCCATCGAGCCGCTTAAGTCCAATAAAAACCAAGCACTGATTTCACGGTCCTCTTGATGCTCTCTGACATAGGGGGATTGCATGCGCGCTGTGACATTCCAATCGATGTGTCGCACATCGTCGTGGGCTTGGTATTCGCGCAAATCTGCCAAGTCGACACCTGAACCTCTGAACAAGGTTTTGTGATCGCCTTGTAGCAAACCATCGAGACGGCGCAACACCGTCCACTCCAGTTGCTGTAGCAGTGCTTCAGCGGACATTCGCTTCCAGAGGTTGGTCTGGCATGGGCACTGCTTTCATGATCTCTTGAATCAATGTGTCAGCGGTTTTGCCCTCGGCCAAAGCTGTGTAGGACAACACCAGCCGATGTCTGAGGATGTCGGGCACCAGATCGCCCAAGTCTTGGGGCAAGGCGTAATCACGGCCTCGCAGCAAGGCCAATGCCCGTGCGCCTTCAATCAAGCCAATGCTGGCACGGGGACTGGCGCCAAAGCTAATGAAGCCTTCTAAGGCGTCTAAGCCATAACGCGCAGGGAAACGTGTCGCAGAAATGAGCTTGACGGCGTAGTGAATCAAACTGGGGTCAACGTAGCAGTGACGACATTGCACTTGCAATGCTTGGAGCTCTTCTGGGCTGATGACGCCTGAGACTTGGGCGCCACCGGCGATGACCCGTTGAACAATCACAAATTCGTCTTCTTCGCTGGGATAGTCAATCAAGACTTTCATCATGAAGCGGTCGACTTGCGCTTCGGGCAAAGGGTAAGTGCCTTCGGTTTCAATTGGATTTTGAGTGGCCATGACCAAAAAGGGCGATGGCACGCGATGCGTTTGTCCGGCAATGGTGACTTGACGTTCTTGCATCACTTCCAACAAGGCACTTTGCACTTTGGCGGGCGCGCGGTTAATTTCATCGGCCAACAGCAAGTTGGCAAAGACGGGTCCTAACACCGTGCTGAATTCACTGGTTTGCTGATTGAAAATGCGTGTGCCCACCAGATCGGCTGGCAGCAAGTCGGGGGTGAATTGGATGCGATTGAAACTGCCGTTGAGCGTTTTGGCCAAGGTGTTGACTGTCAGGGTCTTGGCCAAGCCAGGCACGCCTTCTATCAGCAAGTGGCCCTGCGCAAGCAGTGCAATGAGGACGCGTTCTAAAAATGCATCTTGACCCACGACGACCCGCTTGACTTCGTACATCAGCCTTTGCATCTGGGCAGCCGCAGTTTCTGGTTGAAAGCCGCTCGAAGTGCTGCCCTTGCCACGCCATGCGTCCGATGAAACAGTCATGTTGTCTCCTTAAAATCTAGAAAGGGGGTAAGCCCACAGCGCTGCCAGCACTTTCAATGGTGGTAGCAAACCCAATGCCAATGAAGGTGCGTGCTGAGGTTGGATTGAGGATGGCCGTCACAATGCCAACCACCTCGCCCGACATGTTGATCAAAGGGCCACCCGAATTGCCGGGGTTGGCCGCAGCGTCAAATTGAATCAAACCGGTGAGATTTTGTTTGCCATCCTGCGATTTGAATTGCCGGTTCAAGCCAGACACCACACCTGCTGAAACTGAAGGGCCAATGCCAAAGGGAAAACCAACCGCCACCACACCATCACCTGGTGCCAATTGTTGGCTAGAGCCCAAAATGGCGGGCTCCAAATCATCTGGGATCTTTTGAGGTTTCAAGACGGCCAAATCTTTGTCGGGTTGAACGCCAATCACCGTGGCATCTGCTTCCGTGCCATCGAAAAAAGTGACACGCAATTTTTTGGCACCGGACACCACATGAAAGTTGGTCAGGATGGTGCCGTCGTCTTTGATCACAACCCCAGTGCCCACACCACTTTCAATGTCTGCATCTTTATTTTTGGGATCGGCCACATAGGCTTGAACGTGCACCACGGCACCTTGAATGGCTGCGGCTGCTTTGGCGCTGGCTGAAGGTAAATCTTTGGTTTGCAGGGTGTGCAAAACAGCGGCATCAATGTCTTTCTGCGTCAATGCGGGGCGCCATTGCAATGCTGGTGAAAAAACAACCACAGCCAGCAGGCTGCAGGCCATGCCCATCAGAAAGATGGCCAGAAAATCCCAGCGCCAAACAGATTTGAGATTTTTGAGCCCCCTTTGCATGGGGGGACTGGGCTTTGAAAGGGCGGGGGAGTTCAGCGGATTGAGTTTGGTAGGCGCGTGCTGATCTGAACCAGCAGGTCGCGGGCTTTTGCTAAAAACCGCTTCTCTTTTCATGAATAAACGATAGCATAAGCTTCAATGTCAATTGGACGTAACTGGCTAAAACCCTGATGGCGATGCAATTTCTTCAGCCCCTCATGCTCTGGTCACTGCTGCTCTTGCCCTTGATGGTGATCGGCTACCTTTGGTTGCTCAAAAGGCGGCGCAAGCAGGTTGTTGCTTTTCCTACGGTGTCATGGATTTTGCAAAATATGACAACACCGTCGCCTTGGCGTCGGCATGTTCCGCCTGCGCTGTTGGCGTTGGCTTTGGCTTTGTTGTTGCTGGCCAGTGCCCGGCCCATGGCCCGTGTCACTTTGCCAGCCGACTACATGACGCTCATCATGGCCATGGATGTGTCGAGAAGCATGCTGGCCGAGGATGTCGAGCCCAGTCGCATCAAGGCTGCCCAAAAAGCGGCGAAAGAATTTTTACAAGATTTACCTGCCAATGTGCGGGTGGGCATTGTCTCCTTTGCAGGCAACGCGCAAGTGGTTCAGCACGTGACGACGCAAAAGGAAGAGTTGGTTGCCGCCATCGATCGTTTTCAATTGCAACGGGGAACCGCCACCGGCAGTGGCTTGCTGTTGTCGCTGGCCACACTGAGACCCGAAGCCAACATCGATTTAGAGGCGGCACTGTACAACCCGAATCCCTATGGGTACGGCGATGCATCCGCCAACGGCATAGCGGGCGGCGCCTCGGGTGGTGCCCGCAGCTTGGATGCAAAGCCTGCCGCCAAACAGCGCACGCCTGAACCGCCAGGCTCTTACAAGGGTGGTGCGATTGTGTTGTTGTCGGATGGGCGAAGAACAACAGGCCCCGACCCATTGCTCGCTGCCAAAATGGCTGCGGATTGGGGGGTGCGTGTCTACACCGTAGGATTTGGAACACCCAATGGCTTTATTCCTGGCTACGAAGGTTATTCCTTCTTCACCCAAGTTGATGAAGAAGCTTTGAAAGGTGTGGCCAAGATCACCGAAGCAGACTACTTCAAAGCAGGGTCAGCTGAAGACTTGAAAAAAGTCTACCAACACTTGTCCACTCAATTCACTTTGGAAAAGCGTGACACCGAAATCACAGCGTTGTTAGCGGGCGCAGCGCTGTTGTTGGTTGCGCTGGCCCTGACGCTGTCTGCGTGGTGGTTTCGGCTGGGGCCGCCAACAGCCAACAATTTAAAAATTGCAGATTGAGTGCGCTCAGTCGATCCAAAGCTTCAATTTCGCACTTCGCGACTGGCCCATGAGCGCAGTTTTCCGGGATTGAGCAAGCCCATCGGGTCGAAGCGTTCTTTCATTTGGACCACGGCAGGGTCGAGGTTATTTTGTTTGCCGTCTTCCACAATGTACACATGCGGGTTGTCGGGCTTCTGTTGAGAATTGAACCAAGGGCAGTCCCATGACAATCAATTCACCGGATGGTTTGCAAAAAATTTCTGTGTGCATGAAAACTTCGTCTTGCAAATCTCTTTGAATATTTTTAATTTGCTTGAGATGAATCGATGCTTTGAAATGACACTCTATGCACAGTAAGCTTTTATGCACTTTCAAGACTTGATTGCTTGTTTGATGTCCCATCAAGCTCAACAAATTTGACTGAGAAGGGTGCAGTGTTTCAGACTGTTTTCGATCAACCCATTGGCCCCCACATGACGAGAGTAATTGTTGAAATTTATCTTTCAGGTGAGGCGACAAAATCAAGAGCACTGCATGTTCATGGTCTTTGAAATTGTGCGTGAGTGGCATCATGAGGTTGGGGATTGGAGCAGCCAATACAGCGATCCTTTGTTGACTTAATTCTTTAGATTGTGTCAGGCTGCTGGCAAAAATAAGTGCTTGATCGTAAGCTTCAAATTTGGTGATGCATTCGAGCCAAGGCACGAAGGGTGCCAAGCCAACTTCAATTTCCAAAACGATGCCAACCGTGCCACACATTTTGTGCAAGCGCATGGCTTCATGACCACGAAGCTCAATCAGTTGAGGTGTTTTTTCAACTGTCATGACCAGAATGCCCAAGATGCTTTCAGCGGCTTGGACCGCATTGAAATGAATCGATTCTTCAGCGCCGTGGTGACTGTTAAAGAAGCCTCCTAGCGTCGCATTCGGATGATTGGCAGTGACCCATGGTAGCTCTAATAATTTCTTTCGAGCGTGGAAATTAAAGTCTTCAAGCCGAATGCCAGCTTGCGCGCGGCCTGTGAGGCCGCGCGTCCAACAAAATGCGTTGTAGCCACTTAAATCCAAAATGATGCCGCCGTGCAACGGTACAGACTGACCGGTGTTGCCTGTGCCACCGCCACGTATGGTGATGGGAATTCGAGAATTGGCACAAACAGAGACAACTTGACGAATTTCATCAGTGCTTCTTGGCCTAACAACCAACGCTGCTTTCTTGTTTGCCAGATCACGTTTTAAGATGGGGGAGAAACGTGCATGGTCATAGGACAAACGCGCTACACGTTCAGGGTCCGTGATCCAATCCAACATGGGTAACAGGTCTGGAAGCTCTTGAGCCAAGACCGGATTGTCTAAGAGCGATGTGCTCATGCGATTTGTCTCTCAATAGTTAAAACGAAGTTTTTTCACGACCAGCAATCAACGGCAATTGTTTTTGCACAAAAATAGCGCACATTTTTTTCTCAATGATCGCTTTGGTGCTTGGCCGCACCTAGGGTGATGGATGAACGATCGTGTCAACCAGGTTGCTTCTAAGGTTCTAGGGTTTACCCTCGCGATTAATTTAGCGCGCGAACTGTCCGCCATGCTGCGTTATTCTTCTTTGCCTAATGGGTAAAAAAGACATCTGAGATTTGTGGTTAAAGGAGCTAGGGGATGGTTGAAAACGGTCGATTGAAGATTGAGTCCATGCAACATCGCTGTACGCCAGAAGAATGGCAGGCAAGGGTTGATTTGGCAGCTTGTTATCGCTTGGTCGATATGTACGGTATGTCCGACATGATGGCCAACCACATTTCTAGCAGTGTCCCTGGCCAGGAGGGGGCTTTCTTGATCAATGCCTACGGCATGATGTACGAGGAAATCACAGCATCCAGCCTGATCAAAATCGATATTCATGGCAATATTTTGGACAAGCCAGACTTTGGTGAGCTGAATTACGGTATCAACAAGGCTGGCTACGTTATTCACAGCGCTATTCATGAAGCGCGTCCCGAAGTGAAGTGCGTCATTCATACCCACAGCTGGGCGTCGATGGCGGTGTCTGCTTTGGAGTGTGGATTGCTGCCACTGACTCAAACTGCCATGCGCTTTCTCAAAGTGGCCTATCACGACTATCAAGGGGTGGTGCTGAACAATGAAGAGAAGGCATCGCTGCTAGCCGACTTGGGCCAAGGCGAGGCGTTAATTCTTCGAAATCACGGCGCAATCACGTTGGGCAAAAGTGTGGGTGAAGCGTTCAATTGGATGCATCGTTTGGAGTTGTCTTGCCAATCGCAATTGGCAGCGATGGCATGCAACACACCGTTCACCAAAGTGCCGCAAGCTGTTTTGGAAGAAACTTGGAACAACTATCAGCCCAGTACGCGAAGGCCTTATGGGCTGATGGAATGGCCAGCACTGTTGCGAAAACTAGATCGCATCGATCCCAGCTATCAAACTTAAACACCGCTTGGTTTTAACAAACAAAATATCTGGAGCCTTCGATGCAACTTTTCAAAGTCAATCAATGGCGAACTGCCTTTTGCAGTTTGGTCGCCTTGTTTTCAGTTTGGCCACAACTTGGTTTTTCACAGGTCAGCTATCCGCAACGGCCCGTGAAAGTGGTCGTGGCCTTCACAGCAGGAGGCACCACAGATATTTTGGCCAGGTTGGTGGCGCAGCAGTTGACCGAGAAACTCAAACAGCCTTTTGTGATCGACAACAAACCAGGGGCAGGGGGCAACTTGGGGACTGAGATGGTGGTCAGATCGCCGGCAGATGGCTACACCTTGATTGTGAATTCAGTAGGCCCAATGGCGGTCAACACAACGTTGTATGGCAAATTACCTTACAACCCCATGGTTGACTTGGTCCCGATTGTTCAAATTGCAGACGTTCCCAATGTGTTGGTGGTCAATCCCAATGTGCCAGCCAAAACCATGGAAGAATTTTTGGTTTATGCCAAGGCCAATGCGGGCAAGTTGAATTACGGAAGCACCGGTGTGGGCACTTCTTCGCATCTGTCTAGTTTCATGCTGGCAAAGCGTGCGGGCTTTGAGGCGACACACATTCCCTACAAAGGGGCTGACGCCTTGAAAGACTTGTTGGCAGGTCGTATCCAATTTATGTTTGCCACCATCCCATCTGTGATGCCGCAAATTCAAGCTGGCAAATTGCGTCCACTGGCCGTGAGTAGTTTGAAGCGCTCCAGATCCATGCCTGAGATCCCAACTGTGGTTGAAACAGGCCTGCCCAATTTTGAAGCAGGTTCTTGGTTTGGTTTCTTCGCTCCTAAAGGTACCCCTGACGTGGTCATCAGCAGCGTCAACAAAGCGGTCAATGAAATTTTAGGCTTGCCTGCTTTGGAGCAACAGATGATTGCTCAAGGCGCAGACCCTGCGGGGGGGACGCCTGCACAGTTTGGTCAATTCGTCCAAAGAGAAACAGACAAGTGGCGTGTGATTGTGAAAGAGTCTGGCGCGAAAGCAGAGTAATTCAATGAAGATCTTGATGTCCGCTTTGGCGTTGCAAAGTTTGCAGTCTGCTTTGTCAAATGCACTGGCGGGACAAGTTTACGAATGCTGCACCTTTGAAGAGGCCATCAAGGGCGGTCGCAGAGACTTTGATGTTGCCTTTGTGTCCAGAGATGTCACGGGGCTCTCAACCAAACATGAGTTGGCACCAAGTCTTCAGGCTTGCTATCGCGTATTGGAAGAAACTGACACATTGCGATGGGTGCACATTCATTCTGCAGGTGCTGACCGCGAGGTTTACCTTAGGTTGAAGGCAAAAGGGGTTCACATTGCAACGTCTTCTGGCGCCAACGCTGAAGTGGTTGCGCAAACAGCGCTTGCGGGATTACTGGCCTTGTCACGCAAGTTTCCGCAATTGGTCCACGCCATGCATCAGCATCAATGGGCCCCCTTGCTTGGAGCGGAGTTACCGAAAGATTTGGCGGGGCAGCATGCTGTGTTGGTGGGGTGGGGCCCTATCGCACAACGTTTGGCGCAATTTTTGAAAATGCTGTCACTTGAAATCACAGTGGTTCGGCAGTTGTCACAACCCCTTTCGTCAATGAGTCCACATGAGCCTCGGATGATTACATTTCAGGAATTGCCCGAGGCGCTGCCCTTCACAAATTGGTTGATCCTCACATGTCCTTTAACCGAGACAACAAGGGGGTTGGTCAATGCAAGGACATTGTCATTGTTGCCCGCTGGGGCAGGCTTGGTGAATGTGTCCAGAGGTGAAGTGGTGGTCGAGAAAGAGCTGATTCAAGCGCTTCAACAAGGCATTCTTGGAAGCGCTTTTCTTGACGTGTTCGAGCACGAGCCTTTGCCAAAGAACTCGCCCTTGTGGGATTTGCCAAACGTCATTCTCACGCCACATTCAGCTGGGTTTTCAGCAGGAAATGAAGCCAGAGTGAGTCAAATGTTTTTGAAAAATTTGGTGGAGTGGTCCAAGGCAATTGGGCTAAAAACAGGGTAAGTTGATCGTTTAGCCTCATGATCCAATGCTAGTTGAAGTCCTTTCGAGTCTTTTTAGTACGGATTTATGTCCAACCTTCATACACAAAGCTCATTTGTTCAGATGAGGGGATTTTTTGGGATTTTTGAACCGTGTTTGTGGATGCCGAAAATCCCATGCTATACTCCACAGCTTCGCGGCTGTAGCTCAGCTGGATAGAGTACTTGGCTACGAACCA
>RFVJ01000005.1 GCA_009928125.1 Betaproteobacteria bacterium | reverse complement strand
ACTTCAATGAGGCGGTTCAGGTGTTTGGTGATTTGTTCAATGACGTCATCCGAACCCGCGGTTTGAATGGTCATGCGGGACAGGCTGGGATCTTCGGTGGGTGCAACACTGAGTGACTCAATGTTGTAACCCCGAGCGGAAAACAAGCCAACCACCCGTGACAAAGCGCCGGGTTCGTTTTCTAGCAAAACTGCGATGATGTGTTTCATGTGCGATTCCTCTTTTCGCCGCCCTCCCCTGCACACGGTAATGTGCAAGCTTGGCGGTCAATAGATTCTTCTTAAGTTAATTCAAATGATGGGCGTGATTCAGAGGTCTTCGGGGCTAAGCAACATCTCTGTGATGCCCTTGCCTGCTTGAACCATGGGGAACACGTTTTCGGTGGGATCGGTACGGAAGTCCATGAACACCGTGCGATCCTTCAACTTGCGAGCTTCGCGCAATGCGGGCTCAACATCTTCAGGGCGCTCAATGAGCATGCCCACATGGCCATAGGCTTCGGCCAACTTCACAAAGTTGGGCAAGGCGTCCATGTAGCTGTGGCTGTAACGGCCCGAATATTCAATTTGTTGCCACTGACGAACCATGCCCAGATAGCGGTTGTTCAATGACAAGATTTTGATGGGCGTGTTGTACTGCAAGCACGTTGAGAGTTCTTGAATGCACATCTGCACAGAGCCTTCACCCGTGACGCAGAACACTTCGGATTCAGGCTTGGCCAATTTGATGCCCATGGCATAGGGAATGCCCACACCCATGGTGCCCAAGCCACCCGAGTTGATCCAACGACGTGGCTCGTCAAACTTGTAGTACTGCGCCGCCCACATTTGGTGTTGGCCCACATCGGAGGTGATGTACGCATCGGCGTCTTTGGTCATGCCGTACAAAGTCTCAATGACCTTTTGGGGCTTGATGACTTCGGTGTTGTCGCTGTCGTACTTCATGCAATCGCGCTGGCGCCAGCCGTCAATGGTGGACCACCAGGAACCCAAAGCATGGTTGTCGGGCTTGAGACCCGACTCTTTGAGCATGGCGATGAGTTCGGTCAAGACATCTTTGACGTCGCCCACGATGGGCACATCCACCTTCACGCGCTTGGAAATGCTGGAAGGGTCGATGTCGATGTGAATGATCTTGCGCTCGTTTTGGGCAAAGTGTTTGGGGTTGCCGATGACGCGATCGTCAAAGCGAGCACCCACGGCCAACAAGACGTCGCAATGTTGCATGGCATTGTTGGCTTCCCATGTGCCGTGCATGCCCAACATGCCCAGGAACTTGGGATCGGTGGCCGGATAAGCACCCAAACCCATCAAGGTGTTGGTGACGGGGTAGCCCAGCATGTCGACCAACTGGCGCAATTCGGCGGAGGCATTGCTGAGCAACACACCACCGCCGGTGTAAATGTAAGGACGCTTGGCCGCCATCAACAACTGAAGGGCTTTGCGAATTTGTCCGCTGTGGCCTTTGCGCACAGGGTTGTAAGAGCGCATTTCAACGGTTTCGGGGTAGCCGTTGTAAGGCACCTTGTTGAAAGACACGTCTTTTGGAATGTCGACCACCACAGGGCCAGGACGGCCGCTTCGAGCGATGTGAAAAGCCTTCTTCATGACATCGGCCATGTCGCGGGCGTCTTTGACCAAAAAGTTGTGCTTGACGATGGGTCGTGTGATGCCGACGGTGTCGCACTCTTGGAAGGCGTCGAGGCCAATGGCGGCGGTGGGCACCTGGCCACTGATGATCACCATGGGAATGCTGTCCATGTAGGCGGTGGCAATGCCAGTGACCGCATTGGTCAGGCCTGGGCCTGAAGTGACCAATGCCACACCGACATCGCCTGTGGCACGTGCATAGCCATCGGCTGCATGCACGGCGGCTTGTTCGTGGCGAACCAGCACGTGCTGAATGGTGTCTTGTTTGAAGAACGCGTCGTAGATGTGCAAGACGGCGCCACCTGGGTAACCCCAGATGTATTTGACGTTTTCGGCTTGGAGCGCTTTAACGAGGATTTCGCCACCACGCAATTCGGTGGGGGACGATGAGGCTGCCGCGGCAGCAACGTTGGCCGCATTGGCCATTTCAGCTTTGGAGATTTCCATATTCAACCTTTGTGAATTTCTCTAACGAAAAACCTTGGGTGCTCTTTTGCGGGACTCTTCGACTCGCACAAAATGGGTGCAAGCTGTGGCCACCGAACAAGAACTTTCAGATTTCCTCAAAAACACGGAGAAGCGCGCCTTCAAACGCACGCTCTACCATGTGCGCAATGAGGAGTCGGCCTTGGACATCTTGCAAGACAGCATGATCAAACTGGCCACCCACTACGGCGACAAACCGGCCGCCGAACTGCCCATGCTCTTCCAGCGGATTTTGTCCAACAGCACCCTCGATTGGTTTCGCCGGCAAAAAACCCGAAATGCCTTGTTCTCCAACATGAGCGACTTTGGGGCCGACGCAGATGGCGAAGATTTTGACTTTTTAGAGAATTTGGGCGGCTTGGGCGAGCCCGGATGGGGCGAAAGCACCGAGGACCAAACCCATCGAAAACAGGTTTTTCACCAAATTGAGGCAGAAATTCAAGAATTGCCACCGCGTCAACGTGAAGCCTTCCTGCTGCGTTATTGGGAAGAGATGAACCTTTCCGAAACCGCGGCGGCCATGGGTTGCACGGAAGGCAGTGTCAAAACCCACTGTTCTCGGGCTGTTCAAGCGCTGAGCAAAGCACTTCGCGCCAAAGGATTTAACACATGAAAAAGCAAGCCAATCTCGACATGACACGTGTTGACCGCTTAGGTCAGGCACTGGCACGCCGTTTGAATGATCACGCCACAGACTTGCCCCACGACATCACAGAGCGTTTGCGCGCTGCACGCATGCAAGCCTTGGCTCAGCGCAAACCCGAGCCTGTCCTCACCACCCAGCCC
Organism: Betaproteobacteria bacterium; assembly: GCA_009928125.1. GTDB lineage: Bacteria > Pseudomonadota > Gammaproteobacteria > Burkholderiales > Burkholderiaceae_C > Limnohabitans_A. The sequence goes on along the minus strand of RFVJ01000005.1, from coordinate 29,553 downwards.
CAATGGGTGGTGGCAGGCGGCCATGGCAAGTACCCTCTGGACGAAGGCTTGAACGTGTGGAGTCGTCTGGCCTCTGCATTGCCTCTGTTGGCACTGCTGTTTGGCTTGGCCACCATCCATGTGTTTCAAAACGAGCATCGCACCAATGAAATCGCTTCTCTGGATGCCGAACTCCTCACGGATGACCTGCCCCCCAATGCCTACACCGACCCAGGCTTTTTGATTTTCTTGAAGTCCAATCCCTCGCCCGCAAAGGTGTCTGATTGAAAATTCGAGGTGTCATGGCCCTTGCATTCAGCCTCATCCTGATGGGAGGGGGCGGTGCTTTTGCGCAAATTTCAAACCCTGCCAACGCCAACACGGCCTCACCGCAAATGGCCCAGGACCCTGGTTGGCAAGCCTTGAAGCCCTCGCAAAAGAAAGCTCTGGCACCCTTGGCACCCCACTGGTCACAAATCAGTGTGGCTCAAAAAAACAAGTGGTTGGCCATGTCCAACAATTTCGACAACATGTCGCCTAAAGAGCAAGCCACTTTGCACGATCGCATGGCCGATTGGGCCGCTTTAAGCCCGCAGCAACGCGCCCAAGCCCGCTTGATCTTCAACGAAACCAAAAGCTTGGCTGCCGACGAGAAAAAGACCCAGTGGGAAGCCTATCAAGCGTTGAGTCCCGAAGAAAAGAAAAAACTTGCAGCCCAGCAAACAACGGGCATTCAAGGCGCCGCAACGGCTTCTCACGCCACCCCCGCCAACAAAGTCATCCGTTTGCCCAGCAAGTCAACGCCAACCGAAAACACAGGCAAGTCGACAACCGGCATCGTCATTGACAAAAAAACCCTCCTCCCCACACCGGTTGTGATTCCAGAAGGCACTTAAGTTGAGCGATCAGCCAGATACAGTTGTGACAACAGCGCCAACAGACTTGCCCGGTGAACCCCTCCCCTTCGTGACGCCCTCCTTGGCCAGAAGAATGGCTTGTTGGTTGTACGAAGGCATGTTGCTCTTTGGGGTTGTGTTCATCTCTGGCTATTTGTTTGGCACCCTGAGCCAAACCAAACACGCCCTTCACAACCGCCATGGCCTTCAGGCTTTTCTTTTTTTGGTTTTTGCCATTTACTTCACTTGGCTTTGGTCCAAGGGTCAAACTTTGGCCATGAAGACATGGCACATCAGGGTGCTGGACGCATCGGGCAGGCCCCTGACGCAGGCGCGCGCTTTTTGGCGCTACCTGCTCAGTTGGGTTTGGATATTGCCCCCCATGGTCATCACGGCCCCCTTCCAACTGCCCGCCCCCGAAGTGGCGGTGTTGGTAGTAGGCTGGGTAATGATATGGGCTGTCTTAAGTCGATTTCATTCAAGCGGCCAATATTGGCATGATGTTTGGGCGGGTACACAATTGGTGGATGTCTCCAAACCCTCTGCGCCAACCATCACCCCTTAATTGCTCATGACCGACCTCAACGTCAATCCTCAAAAAGCACGAAAAGGCTTGTCACGTATTTTTCATGCAGGCGGCTACTCCCTTGCAGGACTCAAAGCAGGATGGGGTGAGACTGCATTCAGGCAAGAAGCCATTCTGGCTTGCCTCATGTTGCCACTGGCCTTTTGGATTGGTCAAACATGGGTCGAAATAGCTTTGCTGTGTGGCGCCGTCATCTTGGTGATGGTGGTTGAACTCTTGAACACCGGCATTGAAACGGCCATCGATCGCATTGGTACCGAGTGGCACGCATTGTCCAAACGCGCCAAGGACATGGGCAGCGCTGCGGTGCTGCTCAGTTTGCTGCTTTGTTTGGGCATCTGGGCAGCGGCCATCTGGAAATTCATTCATGGCTGACCCCGCATTCTCTTTGTGCGTTTACTGCGGCTCTAAGCCCGGCGATCAGCCAGAATTTGCAGCCTCAGCCATCCAAGTGGGCCAATGGATCGGCCAGCATGGGGGTCAATTGGTGTATGGCGGTGGTCGAAACGGCTTGATGGGCATGGTGGCCGATGCCACCCTGGCTGCAGGCGGCAGGGTTGTCGGTGTCATACCCCGAGCGCTGGTCGAAAAAGAATGGGCCCATACCGAATGCACCGAGTTGCACATTGTTGAAACCATGCACGAGCGCAAACGATTGATGGCCGAACGCGCAGATGCTTTCGTGGCATTGCCAGGCGGCATCGGAACTTTTGAAGAGTTTTATGAAGTTTGGACTTGGCGCCAGTTGGGCTATCACAACAAACCCATTGGCCTGTTGAATTTGAATGGCTACTACGACACCATGCTGAATTTTCTTCATCATGTGGTGGCGCACGAATTCATGGGATCTTGGCAAATGGACTTGATCCAAACCCATTCCGATGCCAAGCAACTCTTGCCCAATTTGGTTCAGGCTGCGGCACGCCCTACACCCTTTCAAAGCCAGTCTATTTAACGCTGCGCCATTGGCGATGCATCAAAAAAAAACGCCGCAATCTGCGGCGTTTTCAGGGCTGAGGAACATGAGGCCGATAAGCCCATGTGACTCATTGCTTAGACAGCATCGTCGTCTAATTCACCGGTTCGAATGCGAATGACGCGCTCCACGGATGTGATGAAAATTTTGCCGTCACCAATTTTGCCGGTTCTGGCTGCTTTGACGATGGCATCCACGCAACGCTCCACGTCATCGTCTTTCACCGCCACTTCCACTTTGACCTTGGGCAAGAAGTCGACGACGTACTCCGCACCGCGGTACAACTCTGTGTGGCCTTTTTGACGGCCGAAGCCTTTCACTTCTGTCACGGTCAAGCCTGTGACACCGCATTCGGCCAGGCCTTCGCGAACTTCTTCCAATTTGAATGGCTTGATGATGGCTGTGATTTGTTTCATGAAATGGTCCAGACTGAAAAAATTAAGCTCGGAATCGATTGGTTATAGGATAACGCCAATCTTTGCCAAAACTTCGGTGCGTGACACGAATTCCAACCGGCGACTGACGCCGCTTGTATTCGTTCAACTTGATCAAGCGGGTGACCTTCTCGACATCGGCTCGTTCAAAACCATCCGCTTCAAGGGCATGAATGCCCTCATCGTTTTCCATGTACCGCTGAACGATGGCATCGAGCACTTCATAGGGCGGCAAACTGTCTTGGTCTTTCTGATCGGCGCGAAGCTCGGCACTGGGCGGCCGCGTGATGATGCGCTCCGGGATGGGGTTGGCACCCGTGCCATAGGGATCGTGTTGATTGCGCCATTGGGCCAGCTGAAAAACTTGCGTCTTGACCACATCCTTGATGACCGCAAAACCACCCGCCATGTCGCCATACAAGGTGCAATAGCCCGTGGCCATTTCGCTTTTGTTGCCCGTGGTCAGCACGATGGCACCGGTTTTGTTGGACATGGCCATCAGCAAAGTTCCGCGAACCCGAGCCTGGATGTTCTCTTCCGTGGTGTCCTCGGCCAAGCCCTTGAACTGGTCTGACAAAGCCGATTTGAAGCCTTCAAACAAGGGCGCTATGGCGATTTCGTCGTAGCGCACGTTCAGGCGCTTGGCCATGTCGCGGGCATCTAACCAGCTGATGTCTGCCGTGTAAGGCGACGGCATCATGACAGCGTGGATTTTGTCTGCCCCCATGGCATCGACGGCCAGCGCCAAGACCAGGGCGGAATCAATGCCGCCCGACAGGCCCAAAATGGCCCCCGGAAAGCCATTCTTGCCCAAATAGTCTCGGATGCCCAGGACCAAGGCATGCCACAGGTCTTCCTCCCAAGAACTCTCTGGCACGATTTCACGGCCAGACAGGCGAACCCCCTGCGTGGCGTCATCCACTTTCAAATCGATGCATTGCAAACATTCTTGAAAAGCGGGTGCCCTGGCCACCACTTCCGCGTTGGCATCGATGGCAAACGAACGCCCTTCAAAAATTACCTCATCTTGTCCGCCAACTAGATGTGCATAAACGAGGGGTAATTGGCATTCAGTCACGCGCTGTCGCATTTGGACCTCACGCTCCAGCCCTTTGCCTACGTGAAAGGGTGAGGCATTGAGCACCAACAAAGCTTTTGCGCCAGCCTCACGTGCTTTTTGGGCAGGCGCTTCAAACCAGGCGTCTTCACAAATCAACAAGCCCAACTGAACCCCAGCCACCTCAAAAACACAAGGCTGATGACCCGGGGTGAAATAGCGCCGCTCGTCAAACACCTGGTAGTTGGGCAACTCTTGCTTGGCGTAACTGGCCACGATCTGACCTTCGCACAACACGGAAGCACGGTTAAAGCGTTGGGTGATGGCCACACTTTTGCTTTGAATGCCGCCACCCTGGGGATGGCCCAGCACCACATGCATGCCCTTTAACCCAGCCAGCTCACGGGCCACTGTTTTCAGGGCATCATCGCAGGCATCGATGAAGGCGGGACGCAACAGCAAGTCTTCAGCGGCATAGCCACAAATGGCCAACTCGGGCGTGACCAAGACGCGTGCACCCTGAGCATAAGCTTGGTGCGCCGCGTCGATGATTTTGCGGGCATTGCCCGTCATGTCACCCACCACAAAGTTGAGCTGGGCAATGCAAATTTGAAGGGTCATACAGGTGCAGGAATTCAGTTCCAACAATTATGTCATCGCAGTGCAGGATTCCATGCGGAATATCACTGCGGCTGCATGGGATTCTTTGTTGGCATCGCAATCTGAACCCACCCCCTTCATGCGACACGCCTATTTGTGCGCCATGGAAGAAAGTGCTTCGGCTTGTCCGGAAACAGGCTGGACTCCCCAAGTTGTCTGTCTGCACCACGTCAATGCAAATTCAGCCACCCGTTTGGCCGCTGCAGCCGTGCTGTATGTCAAGCCCCACTCGTATGGTGAATACGTGTTTGACTGGGCTTGGGCCGACGCCTATCACCGCCATGGCTTGGCATACTATCCCAAGGCAGTGGGTGCTGTGCCCTTCACCCCCGTGCCTGGAACTCGGTTGTTGGCCGATTCCCAAGAGAGCAAGTCCGCTTTGATTCAAGCCATGGTTCAGCAGGCGCAAAACGCAAAGTGGTCGTCTGTGCATGTTTTGTTTTTGTCAGGCGATGACCTGCAAGCAACGGCAGCAGCGGGCTGGCTTGAGCGACATACCGTTCAATTTCATTGGCACAACGCGCACTACACAGACTTTGAAAACTTCTTAACCCACTTGAACCAAGAAAAGCGCAAGAAGATTCGGCAAGAACGCCGCAAAGTGCATGAAGCCGGTGTGACTTTCACCACACTGCGAGGACAAGAGATTCAAACCCAGGACTGGGATTTTTTCTACAAGTGCTATGCGCAAACTTACTTTGAGCATGGGAACGCGCCTTACTTAAGCCGCGATTTTTTTCAGCGCATGCAAGACACGATGCCCGAAAACTGGGTGCTGTTCATTGCCCAAAAAGAGGGGCAACGCATGGCCTGTAGCCTGATTGCCATCCATGCTGATGTCGCCTACGGCCGCTATTGGGGCGCATTGGAGCGCGTTGACTGCCTGCACTTTGAGGCTTGTTACTACCAGCCGATAGATTGGTGCATCGCCCATGGTTTTGTGCGCTTTGAAGGCGGTGCGCAAGGTGAGCACAAAATGGCCCGTGCTTTGTTGCCCGTGAAGGCCAGCAGCGCACACTGGTTGGCACATCCCAGTTTTGCGGATGCGGTGGAGCGCTATTTGGAAAAAGAAGGCCGCGGCGTTGCGGCCTATTTGGACAACCTAGAGGCCAGATCACCCTTGAAGAAGGGCTGATCTGAGACCTCGAACTCTGGGCGAGTTCAAGGTCTGGCGTGGCATCTGATCAGGCCTTGGCTTTTTGATAATTGGCGATGCCATCCAAGATTTCTTTCTTGGCAGCTTCTGGGCCTTCCCAACCCAAAATCTTCACCCATTTGCCGACTTCCAAATCTTTGTAGTGCTCAAAGAAGTGGGCAATGGTTTTCAAACGCAGGGGGTTCAAGTCTTCTGGCTTTTGCCACTGTGTGTAGATGGACAAAATTTTGTCGGTGGGCACAGCCAGCACTTTGCCGTCTTCGCCGGCTTCGTCTTGCATTTTCAAAATACCAATGGGGCGGCAAGGCACCACCACACCCGGAATCAAAGGCACAGGCGTGATGACCAGCACATCCACAGGGTCACCGTCACCGCTGATGGTTTTGGGCACGTAGCCGTAGTTGGTGGGGTAATGCATGGCCGTGCTCATGAAACGGTCTACAAAAATAGCGCCAGTGGCCTTGTCCACTTCGTATTTCACAGGATCGGCATTCATCGGAATTTCGATGATGACGTTGAATTGCTCAGGTACTTTGCTGCCAGGGGTAACGTTGTCTAGGGACATTTTCAAAAAATATAAAGAGTTGATGTAAATCTAAGAACCTTAGGATTAACCCCGATTTTACTTTCACAGGGCTTGCGATTTCAGAGCAATGCCCTTTTAATGATCCTGTTGGCCAATCGTCTCCTTGTGGGAGCGAGGAAGCAACGCCGGGAGGTGTTCCTCGAGCGTTGCACCTCCTCTCAGCGGTAACAACTAAGGAGATAGATTTATGACAGGCAACTCAGCGTTGATTTTGGCGCTTGTTTGCGGACTGATCGCCGTGATTTACGGCGTTTGGGCTCGTGGATGGATTCTGGCGCAAGACCCCGGCAATGACCGAATGCAAGAAATTGCAGCCGCGATTCAAGCCGGTGCAGCCGCCTACCTCGCAAGACAGTACAAAACCATTGCCATCGTGGGCGTGGTTTTGGCGATCTTGATGGGGCTGTTCCTCGACATGACGACAGCCATTGGCTTTGTCATTGGTGCGGTGCTTTCGGGTGCTTGCGGCTTCATTGGCATGAACGTGTCGGTGCGTGCCAATGTGCGAACCGCACAAGCTGCCACCAAAGGCATTGGCCCTGCCCTTGACGTTGCGTTTCGAGGCGGCGCCATCACAGGCATGCTGGTGGTGGGCTTGGGCCTTTTGGGCGTCACAGGCTTCTATTGGTTTCTGGCCGGCAACGGCAACCTCACACCCGATTTGAAGCTTTCAGTCGTCCTCAACCCCCTCATTGGCTTTGCCTTCGGCTCGTCCCTGATTTCTATCTTTGCCCGTTTGGGCGGCGGCATCTTCACCAAAGGTGCTGACGTGGGCGCCGACTTGGTCGGTAAAGTGGAAGCCGGTATTCCGGAAGATGACCCCCGCAATCCTGCGGTGATTGCAGACAACGTGGGCGACAACGTGGGCGACTGCGCCGGCATGGCCGCCGACTTGTTTGAAACCTATGCGGTGACGCTGATTGCCACCATGGTCTTGGGCTCACTCTTGGTTGCAGGCGCACCGGGCAACGCCGTGATGTACCCCCTGGCCTTAGGTGCGGTGTCCATCGTGGCCTCCATCATTGGCTGCTTCTTTGTCAAAGCGTCGCCTGGCATGACGAACGTCATGCCTGCGCTTTACAAGGGCTTGGCCATTGCGGGCGTTCTGTCCCTGATCGCGTTCTACTTTGTCACCTTGTGGATCATGCCGGACAACGCCATTGCGGCCAGCGGCAGTCAGATGAAACTGTTTGGCGCTTGCGCTGTGGGCTTGGTGTTGACCGCCGCCTTGGTATGGATCACTGAGTTCTACACGGGTACGCAGTACAGCCCTGTGCAACACATTGCGCAAGCCTCCACCACAGGTCACGGCACCAACATCATCGCCGGCTTGGGCGTCTCCATGCGCTCGACAGCATGGCCCGTGATTTTTGTGTGCATTGCCATTGTGGTGTCTTATGGCTTGGCCGGTTTGTATGGCATTGCCGTGGCCGCCATGTCCATGTTGTCGATGGCCGGCATTGTGGTGGCCTTGGACGCCTATGGCCCCATCACTGACAACGCTGGCGGCATTGCCGAAATGGCCGAACTGCCCAGCAGCGTGCGTGACATCACAGACCCCCTGGATGCTGTGGGCAACACTACCAAAGCTGTGACCAAGGGCTATGCCATTGGCTCAGCCGGTTTGGCCTCCTTGGTTTTGTTTGCAGACTACACCCACAAGTTGGAAACCTACGGCAAAGCCATCAGCTTTGACTTGTCCGACCCCTTGGTCATTGTGGGCTTGTTCATTGGTGGCCTGATCCCTTACTTGTTTGGTGCCATGGCCATGGAAGCCGTGGGCCGTGCAGCAGGCGCTGTGGTGGTTGAAGTTCGCCGCCAATTCAGCGAAATCAAGGGCATCATGGAAGGCACTGCCAAGCCAGAATATGGCCGCGCAGTGGACATGCTGACCACTGCGGCCATCAAAGAAATGGTGATCCCCAGCTTGTTGCCAGTGGTGGTCCCTATCGTGATTGGCTTGTTGCTGGGCCCCAAAGCCTTGGGTGGTTTGCTGATGGGCACCATCGTCACCGGTTTGTTCGTGGCCATTTCCATGTGCACTGGCGGCGGTGCTTGGGACAATGCCAAGAAATACATCGAAGACGGCCACCACGGTGGCAAGGGCTCAGAAGCCCACAAGGCGGCTGTGACGGGTGACACCGTAGGCGACCCCTACAAAGACACCGCGGGCCCCGCCATCAATCCGCTGATCAAAATCATCAACATTGTGGCCTTGCTCATTGTGCCGCTGGTGATGAAGTTCCACAGCTGATTCGGTCAAACGAACGTGGCGTGCCCTGAGCCCGCCACGCAAGTGACACAAAGCCCGCGCATGGCCTTCATCGCGGGCTTTTTTACGCGCAAAATAGCACCATGCAACTCAATTTCATCCACAACCAATCGGTGGCCAGCCAAAGCGGGCAAACTTGGCCCGTGATCGACCCCTCTGATGGCCAAACCTTTGACCACATTCAACGCAGCAATGCGCATGACATTGACATGGCCGTCAAGTCCTCGCGTGAATGTTTCGAAGGACCCTGGGCTCAATTGAATGCCGCAGAACGCGGTCGTTTGCTGATGGCCTTGTCACGCAAAGTCACCGAACACGCCGACGAGTTGATGCGGCTGGAACAACGCGACTGCGGCAAGCCGACACAACAAGCCGTGGCCGATGCCAAAGCATTGGCGCGCTACTTTGAGTTCTATGCTGGCGCCTGCGACAAGTTGCATGGCGATACCATCCCTTACCAAAACGGTTACAGCGTTTTGACATGGCGAGAACCGCATGGCGTCACGGGCCATGTGGTGCCGTGGAATTACCCCATGCAAATTTTTGGCCGATGTGTCGGCGGTGCATTGGCAGCTGGCAATGTCTGTGTGGTCAAGCCCGCAGAAGATGCTTGCTTGAGTTTGATCCGCGTCGCGCAATTGGCGGCTGAGGTGGGATTTCCGCCTGGTGCCATCAACATCGTGACCGGCTTGGGACATGAAGTGGGTGATGCGTTGGCCAAGCACCCTGGCATTGACCACATCAGCTTTACGGGCAGCCCCACAGTTGGCACGCTCATTCAACAAGCTGCAGCCGCCCGGCACTGCCCTGTCACCTTGGAGCTGGGTGGTAAAAGTCCGCAAATCATTTTTGCCGATGCCGACTTGGATGCCGCCATCCCCGTTCTCATCAATGCCATTGTGCAAAACTCAGGACAAACTTGCAGTGCGGGTTCCCGCGTGCTGATTGAGAAAAGCATTTACGAGCCCTTGTTGGCGCGACTGGGCGAAGCATTCAGCAAATTGCGTGTCGGCCCCGCCCATGCCGACTTGAATTTAGGCCCACTGATCAGGGCCACGCAAAAAATGCGAGTGCAAGGCTTTTTGGAAGAAGCCAAGGCCGCAGGCATTCGCACGGTGGCACAAGGCAGCGTGGTGCCCGAAGCCCCTGAAACTGGGTTTTACCAGGCGCCTGTATTGCTGCGCGATGTCCCCGTCGATCACCGTGTGGCACAAGAGGAAGTTTTTGGCCCTGTGCTGTCGGCCATGTGCTTCGAAGGCGAGGACCAAGCCATCGAAATGGCCAATGCCACCGCCTTTGGTCTGGTGGCGGGTGTGTGGACACGTGACGGTGGCCGACAATTCAGAATGGCCAAGCGCCTGCGCAGTGGTCAAGTCTTCATCAACAATTACGGTGCGGGCGGCGGGGTTGAATTGCCCTTTGGCGGCGTGAAGTCTTCCGGCCATGGCCGTGAAAAAGGTTTTGAAGCCCTGTATGGTTTCACAACATTGAAAACCGTTGCCATTCAACACGGCTAAGCAAAGCGGCCAGGCCACACACCCTCACATCAGGAAATCTCATGAACATTCAACATAAAGTGGTCATCGTCACAGGCTCTGGCGGCGGCATTGGCGAAGGCATTGCCAAACATTTTGCGGCCCATGGTGCCAAGGTCTTGGTCAATGACATCCACACTGCAGCGGGCCACAAAGTGGTGCAAGACATCCAAGCCGCTGGCGGGACCGCCGCATTCTTTGCAGCTGACGTGACGCGCTCAGACGATGTCAAAGCCTTGGTGCAAGAAGCGGTCAAATTGTGGGGACGTTTGGATGTGATGATCAACAACGCAGGATGGACGCACCGCAACCGCCCTGCGCTTGAAGTCAGCGAAGACGAATTCGACAAATGCTACGCCGTCAACATGAAGAGCATTTACTTGGCCACGGTTCATGCCGTGCCCGAGTTCCGCAAAAACGGTGGCGGCTCCTTCATCAACATTGCATCGACTGCAGGCATTCGCCCTCGCCCTGGCCTCACTTGGTACAACGGCTCGAAGGGCGCGGTCATCACCACCAGCAAATCTTTGGCCGCCGAATTGGGCCCCGACAACATTCGTGTGAATTGCATCAACCCCGTGTTCAATCCTGACACAGGCTTGTCGGCTGAATTTGCAGGCGGTCCTGTTGACGAAGCCAAGCGCGCCAAGTTCATGGCCACCATCCCTTTGGGTCGCTTCTCGACGGCCCTGGATGTGGCCAATGCAGCCCTCTATCTGGCCAGCGATGAAGGCTCGTTCATCAGTGGTGTGTGCATTGAAGTTGACGGCGCACGCTGTGTCTGAACGCGTCATTCCCATCATCACCCAGCCGCTGGGAAATTTGCCGCTTCCCACGTTAGCAGCAGATGCGCACGCTGTAGCAGGTTCAAACTTGAGGGATCGTTTGCAGCGGCCCTTGAAAGACCTGCGCATCAGCGTCACCGACCGCTGCAATTTCAGATGCAGTTACTGCATGCCCAAAGAAATTTTCAACAGCGATTACACCTATTTGCCGCACAGTGCCCTGTTGAGTTTTGAAGAGATCACGCGCACTGCCCAAAGTTTCATCACCTTGGGTGTCGAAAAAATCAGGTTAACGGGTGGCGAGCCTTTGCTTCGAAAAAATTTGGAAGTCTTGGTGGCGCAATTGGCCGCACTGCGAACCGTCTCTGGCAAACCACTGGACATCACGTTGACCACCAATGGCTCGCTGTTGGCGCGCAAGGCCCAAAGCTTGAAAGACGCTGGCTTGAAACGCGTCACCATCAGTTTGGATGGCCTGGACGATGCCGTGTTCAAAAGCATGAACGATGTGGACTTTCCTGTCAGTGATGTTTTGGAAGGCATTGCGGCAGCGCAAGCTGCGGGTCTTGGCCCCATCAAAGTCAACATGGTGGTCAAGCGAGGCACCAATGAGCAAGAAATCTTGCCCATGGCCCGTTACTTCAGAGGCACAGGCATTGCGCTGCGCTTCATTGAGTACATGGACGTGGGCGCAACCAACGGCTGGCGCATGAACGAAGTCATGCCCAGTGCAGACGTTTTGAAAATGCTTCAAAGCGAGTTTTCTCTCATGGCCTTGGCCCCTTCGCAACTTGGCGAAACCGCCGAACGCTGGGGCTACCTCAATGCACAAGGCGAACACGACCCTGAATTGGGCGAGGTTGGTTTCATCAGCAGTGTGACGCAGGCTTTCTGCAGCGATTGCAATCGCGCACGACTCACCACAGAAGGCCAGCTTTATTTGTGTCTGTTTGCCACACAAGGCTATGACCTCAAACCTTTGGTCCGCGACCAGCAAGATACCAACGCACTGACGCAAGCCATTGCGGCCATCTGGTCGCAACGTGCCGACAGGTACTCTGAACTGCGCCGGGCAGAAAACAATTCAAGCGACGTTGCAACCGATCAGGCCAACGCGGCGCGACGCAAAGTTGAGATGAGTTACATCGGGGGTTGACCCTGCTTTCAGATTGCCCCACCCCATGAACGATCACAGCATCACCGGTTTAATTTTGGCAGGCGGCAGAGGCGCGCGCATGGGCGGCCTCGACAAAGGCCTGCAAAATTTCAACGGCACGCCGCTGGCCTTGCATGCCCTCATGCGTTTGCAAATGCAGCATGGCGCCCCCTTGTCAGACATCATGATCGTGGCCAATCGAAATTTGTCTGCCTACGAATCCTTGGGCGTGCAAGTTTGGCCCGACAGCACCGATGGCTTTGCCGGTCCTTTGGCCGGTTTTCTGACGGGCCTTGAACGTTGCGAAACAGAACTCTTGCTCACCGTCCCCTGCGACAGCCCCTTATTTCCCTTGGAATTAGCACACAAATTGCACGAAGCCTTGGTTCAGCAACAGGCCGACATTGCAATTGCGGCGGCCAAGGAAGAAGACGGCCGCGTGCGCCCTCAGCCAGTTTTTTGCTTGATGCGTGTCAGCCTCTTGGAAAGCTTGGTGAAGTTCATGCAAGCCGGTGGCCGAAAGATCGATGCCTGGACAGCCCAACACGTTTGCGCGTTGGTGCCCTTTGATTCTCCCGACATCGATCCTCGCGCTTTTTTCAATGCCAACACGCTCGAAGAATTGCACCGCCTCGAAAAAACACCATGAGCCACAGCAAGTCACTGGCACAGATTGCCGCCAACCTTCAGGGCTATGACCCCCAAGCTTTGCCTGCAGATGATGTTCTGAATTTTTTGAAGCAGCTGGTGACGCCCATTTCAGAGGTGGAAGACGTTCCGATTTTCGAAGCGTTGAATCGCGTGATCGCACAAGATGTGATCAGTCCCATCGATGTGCCACCTCATGACAACTCGGCCATGGACGGTTTTGCTTTCAAAGGAGACGCACTGCAAGCCCATGAAGCGTTGAACTTGAAAGTCGTTGGCACTGCCCTGGCAGGTCAGGCTTGGCAAGGGACCGTGCATGCGGGGGAATGCGTCAAGATCATGACCGGCGCCATCATGCCCGCGGGCCTTGACACTGTGGTGCCACAAGAATTGTGCAGCGTGAGCGCTGACAGCGTCAGCATTCCAGCGGGCATTGTGCGCGCCGGAGACAACCGTCGCTTGTGCGGAGAAGATCTGAAAAAGAACGCACCTGCCTTGGCCCAAGGCACCAGGGTCACGCCGGCTGCTGTGGGTCTGTTGGCCAGCTTGGGGCAACCCACGGTTACCGTGGTTCGTCGCTTGAAGGTGGCTTACTTCTCGACGGGCGACGAGATTCTGAGCTTAGGCGAAGCACCCCGCGAAGGCGCGGTGTACGACAGTAACCGCTACACCGTCTTTGGCATGCTGCAGGCTTTGGGCTGCGAGATGATTGACTTGGGTGTTGTGCGCGACGACCCCGTGCGCTTGGAACATGCTTTCACCCAAGCAGCACAGTCGGCCGATGCTGTGATCACCAGCGGCGGCGTCAGTGTGGGTGAAGCCGATTTCACCAAAGCCATGATGAAGAAATTGGGCGACGTGGTTTTTTGGAAAATTGCCATGCGCCCCGGCCGGCCCATGGCGGTTGGGCGTTTGACGCAAGGTGATCGCTCTGCCGTGTTGTTTGGCTTACCTGGCAACCCCGTTGCCGTGATGGTGACCTTCTTGGCTTTTGTGAAACCTGCGCTGTTGCAAATGATGGGCGTGACGACCGCCCCCCCACCTTTGGTTCGCGCTCAAACACAAGAGGTTTTAAGAAAAAAACCAGGGCGTACTGAATATCAACGTGGCATTGCCACACGCAATGCCCAAGGTGATTTAGAAGTGGTCACCACGGGCAACCAAGGCTCTGGCGTTTTGAGTTCCATGGTTCAAGCCAACTGCTTGATTGTGTTGTCGCACGCCCAGTCCACCGCGCAAATTGGGGACTGGGTGGATGTGCTGATGCTTTGAGAGAAATTCAATTCTGTGGCATCAAGGGTGTGCGTGGCCGACCTCTGAGGCTGAATCCACCACATCTTGCTTGTTAGGGCCCGGAACTGATTTGCGCGCAAACAAACTGTACATGGTGGGCACCACAAAGACCGTCAGCAAGGTTCCAAAGGTCATGCCGCCCACAATCACCCAACCAATTTGAATGCGGCTTTCAGCACCCGCACCTTTGGCCAACGCCAAGGGTACTGCACCCAACACCATGGCGCCCGTGGTCATCAAGATGGGACGCAGGCGTTGCCCAGAGGCCTTCACGATGGCATCAAACGTTTCAACACCCTGCTCGCGCAACTGGTTGGTGAATTCCACGATCAAGATGCCGTGCTTGGTGATCAAACCGACCAAGGTGATCAAGCCAATTTGAGAGTACACATTGAGCGTGCCGCCCGTCATTTTGAGCGTGATGAGCGCCCCGAACATCGACAGCGGGACCGACAACATGATCACGAAGGGGTCGATGAAACTCTCGAACTGCGCAGCCAACACCAAGAAAATAAAGAACAGCGCCAGCACAAACACAATGACCAACGCACCTTGCGAATTGCGAAACTCTCGGGAGGTGCCATTCAACTCTGTGGTGTAGCCGGTCTTCAAAATACCGGCCGCCGTGGTGTCCAAAAACTTCAAGGCCTCGCCCAAGGCATAGTCAGGCGCCAAATTGGCGGTGATGGAAACCGAACGGCGTTGTCCAAAGTGATTCAACTCACGAGGCGATACGCTCTCGCGAACCTTGACCAAGGCCGACAAGGGAATGACGGAATCGTTGCGGCCACGCACATAAATGTTGTCGATGTCATCGGGTGCATTGCGGCCACTGGCCTGGGTTTGCACAATCACATCGTACTGCTCTGCATCGCGTTTGTAACGCGTCACAGCACGGCCACCCAACATGGTTTCAATGGCACGCGCCACCACATCCACACTGACACCCAACTCGGTGGCTTTGACACGGTCGACATCAATCCGAAGCTCTGGCTTGTTCAAGCGCAAATCCACATCAGGCGCAATGAAGCCAGGATTTTTGGCAATCGCATCCAGCATTTGGCGCGTGACAGCATTCAGATTTTGATAACTGTCGGAGGTTTGAATCACAAAGTTGACAGGACGCTCGCGGAAGCCTTGTCCCAAAGAAGGCGGCGTGATGGGGAAGGCATTGATGCCTGCAATGCCATTGAACTTGCCTTGCATCTCTCGGGCAATTTCCAGCGTGGTGCGATTGCGCTGATCCCAATCAACAGCACGGTAAATGACGCTGCCCTGCGCCACCGTTGGATTGCCCAAGTTGGCAAAGATGCGGTCAAATTCAGGATAGGCGCTGCCAATTCTTTCTAGCGACTTGGCATACTTGTCGGTGTAGTCCAAGGTTGAACCGTCGGGCGCTGTGACAGTGGCCAGGATGGTGCCGCGGTCTTCCAAGGGCGACAACTCTTGCTTCATGGTGGGGTACACCATCACAATGCCGACACCGCAAGATAGCATCACCAAAACCACCAACCAACGTGCTTTTCTCAACACCCAAGTGAGCAGTTTTTCGTAGCCGTTTGACAAGCCTGTCAGGATTTTTTCCATGAACACGTCAAAGCGGTTGGGATTGGGGTTGTGACGCAAAAGCAAAGAGCTCATCATGGGCGACAGGGTCAGTGCCACAAAACCCGAAACCAGCACAGCGCCCGCCAAAGCCAAGGCAAATTCACTGAACAACTTGCCCGTACGGCCCGGTGTGAAAGCCAAGGGTGCAAACACAGCCGCCAAGGTCAATGACATGGCCACGATCGCAAAGCCAATTTCTTTGGCGCCTTTGATGGCCGCCGAGAACGGGTCCAATCCTTCCTCGATGTGCCTGAAAATATTTTCCAGCATCACAATGGCATCGTCCACCACCAAGCCGATGGCCAGCACCAAGGCCAGCAGGGTCAAGGTGTTGATGGTGAAGCCTGCCAGGGCCATCATGGCAAAGGTGCCAATCAAACTCACTGGAATGGTCACGATGGGAATGATCGAGGCGCGGAAGGTCCGCAAAAATACAAAAATCACCAGCGCCACCAACACAACCGCTTCCACAATGGTACGGAATACGCTCTTGATGGACTTGTCGATGAACACTGAATTGTCGTTGGCCACATCGATGGTCACATCGCCTGGCAGATCTTGTTGCAAGCGCGGCATCATCTCGCGCACGCCTTTGGACAACTCCAAAGGATTGGCCGTTGCCTGACGAATCACGCCCGCCGAAATCGAGGCTTTGCCATTCAAACGCACTCGGCTTCGGTCATCTGCTGCGCCCTCTTCCACTTTGGCCACATCGCGAATTTTGATGGGGAACCCGTTGACATTGCGAATGGTGATGTCCCCAAACTGTCCGGCCTTGATCAAATCGGTTTGAGACGTGACACTGAATTCTCGTTGCTGCGATTCAATGCGCCCGGCAGGCAATTCCAAATTGCTGCGGCGAATGGCGTCTTCCACATCTTGCGGTGTGAGGCGATAGGCGGCCATGCGTTCTGCGTCCAACCAAACACGCATTGCATATTTGCGTTCACCGTAAATGCGCACATCGGCCACACCCGTGACAGTTTGCAAGCGCGGCTTGACCACCCGGTTGATCAAGTCATTGATTTGCAGCGGTGACAAGGTGTCACTGGAAAACGCCAACCAGATCACAGGAAACGCGTCGGCTTCCACCTTGGCAATGACCGGCTCTTCAATGGCTTGGGGCAAACGGCCACGAATGCGCGACGTGCGATCGCGCACTTCCGCGGCTGCCGTGTCCGCATCCTTCTCTAAGCGAAAGCGAACCGTAATTTGCGATTGGTCTGCCCGGCTGATGGACGTGATCACGTCCACAGCGTCGATGCCTGCGATGGAATCTTCCAAGGGCTTGGTCACTTGCGATTCAATCACCTCTGCGGAAGCACCTGGGTACTTCACACTGACAGTGACGGTGGGCTCGTCGATCTTGGGATACTCACGCAGCGACAGTCGATTGAAACTGACCGCGCCAATCAAGAGAATCAGCAGCGACAAAACGGTCGCGAAGACCGGTCGGCGAATCGAGGTTTCAGCGAGTTGCATTCTGACCTCTGAGGCATGGGTTTTCACCGGTCACAGGGGGCATCTTGCCCTTGCCTTTGTCGGCCTCTTTGGTTGGCGGCGCGTCAGCGGGTTTGGCACCCGCACCGCCGGGTGCGGCATTGCCCGCAGCAGGTGCACCCGATGGGCCAGCATTGGTCCCCCCTGCGGCACCCGCAGCACCACCCGCTTGCCCCTTGGAGGTATCGACAATTCGGACCAAGGTGCCGTCTTTTTGCAAACGCTGCTGACCCGCAACCACCACGGTATCGCCCAAAGCCAAGCCCTCGAGAATTTCAACTTTGCCAGGTTGGCGCAGACCTATCTTCACCGTGACCCGTTCAGAGATCAGCTCATCTTTGTTGGCGCCAGGCACAATGCGGACCACGTTGGCCCGTCCGCCTTGCGGCACGATGGCCTCCTCTGGCACCACCAAGGCCTCTGCTCGCTCGCCGAACACGGCATTGACGCGGGCAAACATACCGGGACGCAACTGCATCTGCCGGTTGTCAATGCAACCGCGAATGCCCACTGACCGACCATTGGCATCGATCAAGGGGTCAATGGCCTGGATGAGCGCAGTGAATTTACGGCCAGGCAAAGCATCAAAAGTGACTTGCGCTTTTTGACCCGGTTTGACCTTGGTTTGAAAACGTTCAGCCAATCGGAAGTCGAGCAATACCGCATCGATGTCTTCCACGTTGACCATGTCAGCGCCGTCTTTCAAGTAATCGCCCACGTTGATTTGACGCAAACCTGCCACGCCATCAAACGGGGCCACAATTTTCAAACGTTGCAGTGTGGCTTGGGCCAAGGCCAATTTGGCTTGGGCCACTTGCAAGGCGGCTTCACTTTCGTCCAATGAACGTTTGCTGATGAAGTTCTGCGACACCAACTCTTGGTTGCGCGTGTGGTTGGCTTGTGCAATCGACAATTCGGCCTTGGCCTGCATCACTTGTGCAGCAGGCAATTGGTCATCAAACTGAACCAGCAACTGACCTTTTTTGACACGCTGTCCATCTTTGAACAACACTTGGCTGACGCGTCCACCCACCTCAGGTCGCAAAACAACACCTTGGTTCGAACGCAGACTGCCCACCGATTGAGTCTCGTCCACAATTTTGGTTTGCTCGACTTTGGCAACTTCCACGGCTGTGGGTTTGGCGGGTCCCCCCGGCGCACCGCCGCCAGCCGCGTTGGGTGCTGTGGGACTGGCAGCCGTTGCGGCTGTTTCAGCGGCAGGGGCGTTCGGTTTATTTTGCAGCCACCAGGCAGCACCAGAAGCGGCAGCGACGCCAACCAAAGCAATCGCGAGATAAGGTTTTTTGAAAGACATCAAAGATTCCGAACAAGACCCAAAACAGTTCTGAAATGTAACAGTTGTTGGGGGGTCTTGGCATCGGAAAAAACCTCCAGTGCGTCTCTGCCAAACTTTCCTTAACGTTGGCTTTACATCACGGCGAGTGCTGGAGTGCCTTGAAGCACAAACTCAGCGGCCTAGGGCTTTCTCAACACCCTGGTTGGCCAGTGCATCGGCGCGCTCATTGCCGGGGTCACCTGCATGACCCTTCACCCAGCGCCATTCAATTTGATGTCCCGAATTGATCACTAAAGCATCCAATTTCTGCCATAGATCGGCGTTTTTAACGGGCTGCTTGGCGGCGGTCCGCCAGCCTTTGGCCTTCCAACCGTGAATCCATTCGGTGATGCCTTTGCGCACGTACTCGCTGTCTAAATAAAGTGTGACCTTGCAAGGTCGCTTCAAGGCCATGAAGGCCTCGATGACAGCGGTCAGTTCCATGCGGTTGTTGGTGGTTTCCAGCTCTCCGCCAAAAATTTCCCGGACGTTCTCACCCGAGCGCATCAAAGCGCCCCAGCCGCCAGGACCAGGGTTGCCCTTGCATGCACCGTCGGTGTGTATTTCAACGTGATTCACATTCATTCTTTCGATGGAGGCCATTGGGTTCGCCGGGCCGGATCTGCCTTTGGGCAACACCGACGGCTGTTTTGGTTTGGGGACGGCGTTGTTTCCAGGTGGCCCCCAACATGCGGCCACCGTGAACTTTTTTCACGGCAACCATCACATAAGCCCCACCCAAAATGGGCCACCACTGCGCTCCCAGGCGGTCCATCCAAGACCAACGTTGCAGCCACTTGGCTTTGTCCATGGCCGGACGCCAGCAGCCGAAACGGCTCAGCTTGACTTCAAAGCCCAACAAACGCAGCCAGTCCTTGAGTCGCCAATAAGCAATCATTTCATCACACGGGGGTGCGCTGAGCCCACGGTACCCCCATTTTTGATACCACTGCGATCGTTTGTGGCGCCAACCCCAAAGGCTGGTGGGGTTCAAACCCGTGATGACCAAATGCCCCTCCGGCATCAACACGCGATGCGCTTCACGCAAGCTGGTGTGCGCATCCAGGCTGAGCTCCAAACTGTGGGGCATCAGCAGCAGGTCCAAACTGTCGGCTTGAAATGGCAGGGCAACACTGTGCGCCGCAAAATCCAAAGACTTGCCAGGAAGTGCTGAATCTGGCTCTGACGTTGCCAGCCATTGGTGTGGCATTCGATTGGCTCGCAAGCCTTCCAACTCGGGCATGCCCAATTGCACGGCATGGTAGCCAAAGATGTCGGCCACCACCTCATCGATTTGAGCTTGCTCCCAATCCAACAAATAGGCACCTGCAGGCGAATTCAACCAATCACGCCAAGCTTGCGTGATCGAGCTGCTTTCTATAATAGGATGATTCATGAACCTGATTCCACTGCCCGCATTCTCTGACAATTACATTTGGCTGATCCAGCACCAAGGCCGCGCTTTGGTGGTCGATCCGGGTCAAGCCGAGCCTGTCACGCGCTGGCTCACCGAGCATCAACTCTCGCTTGATTGCATTTTAGTCACGCATCACCATGGCGATCACACGGGTGGCGTCGCCAGCTTGCAACAACAATGGGGCGCCAAGGTTTACGGCCCTGCAAGCGAATCTTTGCCCTTTGAATACCAGCCACTGCGACAAGGTGATTCAGTCCATTGGGGGGACTTGGTTTTCCAGATCCTGGATGTACCGGGCCACACATCGGGCCACATCGCCTATTGGACGCAGCCCAGCACCCAAGATCCCATTTTGTTCTGCGGCGATACCTTGTTCTCGGGGGGCTGTGGTCGAATTTTCGAGGGCACCCCCGCTCAAATGCTCCAGGCCATGGATGCCTTGTCGGCACTGCCTGGCCAGACCCGTGTCTGCTGCGCGCACGAATACACCTTGAGCAATTTGAAATTTGCAATGGCCGTCGAGCCTGACAATTTAGCGCTTCAAACTTATGTTCAACATTGCCAACAAAGGCGGTCGGAGAATTTGCCAACCCTTCCAGCGCAGTTGGCCACCGAATTGAAGATCAATCCCTTTTTGCGAAGCCGTCAAAGTACTGTCATTCAAGCAGTCCAGGCTTATGCACCTCACACACCCAACCAAGACGTCGAGATCTTCGCCAACTTGCGTTCTTGGAAAAACGATTTCAAATGACAAGCTACTCTCCCAAAGTTTTGAACAAAACAAGCGAAGAGAAAACGGTCACCACACCAGCCAGTCCTGAAACAGCGCAAATCACCCCACCGTCACAGACTTTGCCAGCTGCAAAGCCTGTCCAGGCCAAACAAAAAACAGACGTCAGCTCGGAACCCCCTGCTGACATTTGGGTGCGCATACGCCAGGGCTTTGCGATGCCGGATCTGGAAAATGATTTGGTCAAAGACCGTGAAGAGTGGTACGCCGCAAGACCCGATTACATGGTGCGCATGACAGAGCGCTCGCGCAAATACCTGTTTCACATTGTTGAAGAATTAGAGCGGCGCAACATGCCGACTGAATTGGCCTTGTTGCCCTTCATTGAGTCCGCCTTCAACCCTGAAGCCGTGTCATCCGCCAAAGCGGCCGGCATGTGGCAGTTCATGCCGGCCACTGGCAAATACTTTGATTTGAAACAAAACATGTTTCGCGATGAACGCCGCGGTGTGGTCGAGTCCACGCGAGCGGCCTTGGACTACTTGCAAAAGTTGTACGGCATGTTTGGCGATTGGCATTTGGCCTTGGCCGCCTACAACTGGGGAGAAGGCAGCGTCAGCCGTGCGCTGGCCAAAAACAAAGCCGCTGGTTTGGGTCTCACCTATTCCGACTTGAACATGCCCACCGAGACTCGCTATTACGTTCCCAAGTTACAAGCCGTTAAAAACATCATTTCGCAACCGCAAAGTTTCAACGCGCGCTTGCCGCTGATTCAAAATCACCCCTACTTCCGATCCGTCAGCATCACGCGTGACATTGATGTGAAATTGGCGGCCAATTTTGCAGGCATCAGTTTGGATGACTTCAAAGCGCTGAATCCGTCGATGAGCAGACCCGTGATCCTGGCAGCAGGCACACCCGAAATCTTGCTGCCTTGGGACAATGCAGACAAATTTCTACGCCGGCTTGAGGAGCATGCCAACAAGCCTCTGGCCAGTTGGACCGCTTGGTCAGTCCCCAAGACCATGAAGATTGCGGACGTCGCCAAATCGGTCAACATGTCTGAGAAAGAATTGCGAAGCATCAACCCCATTCCCAACGGCATGCAAATCAAACAAGGCTCCACCTTGTTGGTGACACGGCAAGGCAAACTTGACAATGACGTGACAGAGCATTTGGCCGACAACGCGCAAATTTCATTTGCGCCCGAAGTGGTCTTGCGCCGCATCATGGTGACCGCTTTGAAAGGCGATACGCTGGCCACCTTGGCTGCACGGCACGATGTGACGCCTGCCAACATTGCAGCATGGAATAAATTGAAGATGCCCGTGGCACTCAAACCAGGTCAATCGATCGCCATTTTGGTGCCCACCACGGCCAGCGCCAAAGGCAGCAAAACAAGCCCTAAAAAATCCAGCATCAACACGGGCGTGAAGGCCGCACCCAGCCAGAACCATGGCAATGGCCCCAAGGCAAAGTCACAAGCAAACGCCAAGGCCCACAAACAAGTGACAAAGGATGCAAAGGCATCCACACAAAGTGGCTCCAAAGCGCCCTGAGCTGCAACAGCAGTTGAACCATCAGCTGCCCATTTTGCGCAAGGCCTGCTGCGCAAATTGATTGGTATAGCTGCGCTCTAACGCTGACATTGAACCGGGCTCTAGCGCCATGCGCAGGGCTCGCATGCGCCATGCCGTTTGAACAGCATCTTTGCCAAACAAACCGTCCAAGCTGTAGCTTTCACGGAGTTTTTCAAGGGCCCCCAAATACAGCGCGCGGTCCCCCATCCAGTGATGGGATGGGACAGTCCTCAAAATGTCGGTGGGTCCTGCAGTTTTCAACCATTTCAAAGCCCGCACCACCCCCAGCGACAACGATTGCGCGAGGTCTGGGCGTTTCTGAAGAAACTCCACTTTGCTGAACAAACAAGCAGAAGCCAAAGGCCCGCCAAACATTCGCTGCGAGCTGGACAATGTGCGCGTATCTGCCATGAGTCGCAACTCATTTTTTTGTTCCAAATAGTGCAACACCGGGTCGACATGGCACAAAGCATCGACAGTGCCTGCTCTCATGGCCTCCATCACATTGGCGGTGCCTGCGCCCAAGGCCACAAATTGAACGGCATCGGCTGGCAGTCCAACCTGTTTGACCCAATGCTGGGCGACCCAATGGGTTGCCGAACCCACAGAAGAGATGCCCAACTTCAGGGATTTGAGCTCAGACACGTGCTTCATGCCGATTGCGCGCCGACTGGCCAAACCCACACTGATTTGGGGCGCTCTGGATTGCAAGACAAATGCACGCCATGGCATGCCCGAGGTTTGCAAATCGAGGACGTGTTCAAAGGCACCCGCCACAACATCCGCTTGCCCTGCCAAGCCCGCTTGAACCGCCTGAATGCCAGCATCGCAGTCGAGCCAATCAACTTGCAGACCTTCGTTTTTCAAATAGCCCAATTGCTCGGCCAAGACCAGCGGCAAATGGTAAAGACTGTGGTGGGCTGCTAAAGCAATGCTCACTCGGTGGGGGTAAGTGGCAGCACGCAATGAGGCATGCGAACCGACCAGCGCTGCCGCAGCCAGCGCTGTAAAGTTGCGACGCCCTTGTCCGACAAACACCTCAATGCCCCTTGCCTAGAACGGATGAAAGATGCGTTCAGCATACAAAGGTGTCGGTGTTTGCGCATTGGGAAACTTCCCAAGCGGGTAAGTACGTAATGAAGAACACCAACAATCGGCGCAGCGCTATCGGCGATCGACCAACGCATGCGCGATGGTGCCCAAGTCCACATATTCCAACTCGCTGCCAGCAGGGACGCCCCGCGCCAATCGCGTGACGCGCAGGCCCCGCTTTTTCAACATTTCAGCAATGACATGGGCGGTGGCTTCACCTTCGCCGGTGAAGTTGGTGGCCAAGATCACTTCTTGCACACAACCATCGCTGCAACGTTCTGACAATTTGGCAAAGCCCAAGTCCTTGGGGCCGACGCCGTCGAGTGGACTGAGTTTGCCCATCAACACAAAGTACAAGCCTTTGTAAGTGGAAGTTCTCTCGATGGCAGCCTGATCGGCTGGCGTTTCAACCACACACAATTGCGTTCGATCGCGTTCAGAATCGCTGCACAGGGTGCAAATTTCAGACTCTGTGAGGGTGTGGCATTCAGCACAATGACGAACATGATCACAGGCGTGTGTCAGTGCTTTGGCCAACATCAATGCACCACCCCGTTCATGTTGCATCAAATGAAATGCCATGCGCGAGGCAGACTTGGCGCCCACCCCTGGCAAGACGCGCAGCGCTTGTATCAGCGCGTCCAAGGCATGGGCTGTGGGTTTTTGCATGAGAATGAACGACGTGATTCTGGACAGCGCTTGACTTAGAAAGGCAACTTCATGCCGGGTGGCAAGCCGGCAGTTAACTTGCCCATCTTTTGTTGTGAGACTTCTTCGGCTTGTCGCACTGCATCATTGAACGCAGCGGCAACCAAATCTTCCAACATGTCTTTGTCATCGGCCAGCAAACTGGGGTCGATGGTGAGGCGCTTCACAACATGCTTGCAAGTCATCACCACTTTCACCAAACCACTGCCCGCCGTGCCTTCCACTTCAACGAATGCCAATTCGTCTTGTGCTTTTTTGAGGTTGTCTTGCATGGCTTGAGCCTGCTTCATCAAACCTGCAAGTTGTCCTTTGTTGAACATGATTTTCCTTCAATGAATTTAAGAGATGAGCCTGATGCTGCCTGGCACAATTTTGGCGCCAAAATCTTGCACCATGGCCTGCACCAAGGGGTCGGCGTGAATCAAATCTTCTGCCGCTTTTTGCTTCTCCGCCAGGGCTGCCGCATTTCTTTGTGCCGGCGAATCGGATACTTTACCAATTTCAACCACCAGTTTGACCGAGTGCCCCGCAGCATGCAGTGCCGCTTGCAAACGTTCACGCGCAACACCTTGGTTCAGTGATTCACTTTCAATTCGCAAATGCCACTGATCGGTGTCACGCGCAATCAATTGTGATTGCAAGGCCAACTCTCGCACCAAGGCTGAGATGGCCTCTGCACTGATGAGACGGCGCACCGTTTCTGTCCAAAAATGACCCTCTTCTGTGAGCACCAAAGTTTTGGGGGCCAATTTTTCTGTGGGTTCGGTGGCTTGACGCACAGGCAAGGTTTGGACGCGAAGCGGCGTGGTGCTCGGCGTTTGCGCGGGCTCAGCCAAGGTCTCCGCCGCATCGGTCACCACAATGGGTTCAGCCTTGGGTGCTGCCGTGACGGCTTGCGGCGCGGGATGGCCTTGGGCTGGGTCAGTTCGCGGAGTGGGGGCTGTTGTTAGAGTTTTTTTTTGAGCCGTTGTCGCGTTGTTGGCAGCATCGATGGGTTGGGGCTTGAAAGCCAACAAACGCAGCAAAACCATGGTCAAAGCGGCGTACTCATCGGGTGCCAAGCCAAGTTCTGCGCGGCCATGCAAACACAAACTGTAAAGCAATTGGGTTTCATCGGCAGGCATGCTGCTCGACAAACGCAGCAACTCTAGGTGGTCTGGCTCAGTGGACTCTGCTGCAGCTTGCGGCACCGCTTGCAAGACCGCCATGCGTTGCAATGCCACCGACATGTCTTCGAGCGCAGACGCAGCGGACAAGCCATGACGTCGCAAACTTTCGGAGATGCGCACCACTTCGGCACCATCACTGCGGGCCAATGCATCAATCAATCCCATCACATGGCTTTGATCAACGCTGCCCAGCATCAATCGAACAGTGGCTTCTTGCAACTGGCCACTGCCAAAGGCAATGGCTTGATCTGTCAAGCTCAGCGCATCGCGCATCGAACCGCGCGCTGCACGCGCCAGCAGTTTCAAGGCCATGGGCTCGGCCGGTAATTTTTCTTGGTCTAAAACGCGTGTGAGGTGCTCAAAAACTGTTTCAGGGGCCATGGGTCGCAAGTTGAACTGCAGACACCGCGAAAGAACCGTGACGGGTACTTTTTGGGGATCGGTGGTGGCCAATACAAACTTCAAGTACTCGGGCGGCTCTTCCAAGGTTTTCAACATGGCATTGAAGGCCGTGTTGGTCAACATGTGAACCTCGTCAATCATGAAGACTTTGAAGCGTCCTTGAACAGGTTTGTAAACGGCCTGCTCTAACAAACTTTGAACTTCGTCAACACCGCGGTTGGACGCTGCATCAAGTTCGGTGTAATCCACAAATCGACCTGAGTCGATGTCTTGGCACGCTTGACAGACGCCGCAAGGCTCTGCCGTGATCCCGCCTTGTCCGTCTGCACCTTGGCAGTTCAGCGACTTGGCCAAAATGCGCGACACCGTGGTCTTGCCCACGCCGCGGGTCCCCGTGAACAAATAAGCATGGTGCAACCTTTGTTGCACCAAAGCATTTGTGAGGGCCTGCACCACGTGCTCTTGCCCCACCATTTCGGTGAAGTTGCGAGGGCGGTATTTTCGTGCCAATACAAGATAGGACATGTGCTGATTCTATCGGTGTCTTACAATAGCCCCCGACGGGCCTTCCCGCATGGTTAAGCGGCCAACCGAGTCAGGTGGGGAACCAAGCAGCTCTAACTGCGGCGCCAGTGCCGGGGTCAAGGCTCGTCACCTTTCATTTTCTGGTGCAGCGCTTGCGCGGCCCACACCCCGGTGGCCATGCTGGCAGTGAGCAAATACCCGCCCGTCGGGGCCTCCCAATCCAGCATCTCGCCTGCACAAAATACGCCTGGCAAGGCTTTGACCTCCAAGCTGGGCATCAATCCTTCCCAAGTCACCCCTCCCGCCGTGCTGATGGCTTCGTCCATGGGTCGAGTGGCCGTCAATGAAATGACAAGGCCCTTGATCGCTTGCGCCAATTGCGCGGGATCATGAAGGGCTTCAGGTGAAAGCAATTCGTTCAACAATCCCATTTTGACGCCCTCGAGGCCCAAACGGCTTTTGAGGTGCGTCGACAAACTCCGGGTACCACGGGGGTGCATGACTTCCTTTTGGACCTGGGCCAAACTTCGATCTGGCAGCATGTCCAATTGAAGTTCAGCCACGCCGCTTTGTTGGATTTGCGCTCGCAAATCAGCCGATGCGGTATAGACCAAACTGCCTTCCAACCCATATGCTGTGGCCACGAACTCGCCTTGTCGCTTGAGCACTTGGCCTTGTAGCGTTCGCCACGACAGGGTGACCGATTTCAAGGGGTGCCCTGCATAACGCTGTTCAAAGAAAGGTGTCCAACCTGACCCTGTTCTGCCCCTGACATGAAAACCGCAATTGGAGGGCTGCAAAGGTTGGACGGGTACGCCCATGGTTTGAAGCAAAGGCACCCAAGCGCCATCCGAGCCCAAACGCGCCCAGCTGCCGCCGCCCAAAGCCAAAACCACCGATTTGGCATGAACCTCTTTGGTTTGCGAGTTGGGGCTCGATAAGTTCTGTACCTGGAATGTCAACTGAACTTGAGGGTGACCCACAACGCTGCTTGATTGAATGCGCTGCAAGCGATGGCGCATGTGAAATTCAACGGGAACACCCCGTGCGGGATGGCGCAAACGATGCAGCCATGATCGCAGCAAAGGCGCCGCCTTCATTTCAACGGGAAAGACACGCCCCGAAGTTCCCACAAAGGTGTCGATGCCCAAGCTTTGAGCCCATTCGCGGAGTTCTTGCGCGCCCCATGCTTGAATCACAGGGCTCAATTGCTGCTGATGTGGGCCATACCGGGTTAAGAATTGCGCAGTTTCTTCGGCATGCGTCAAATTCAAGCCGCCCCGCCCTGCCAACAAGAACTTTCGGCCGACAGAGGGCATGGCATCAAAAAGGTGCACCGCATGCCCCCTGCTTGAAAGCAACTCTGCCGCCATCAAGCCCGCAGGCCCGCCACCAACGATGGCGACGTCGACGTTGACAGTTGGCTGTGGTTCGACTTGGGCGGCGTTCATGAGGAAGCGATGTTCAAACAATGGAAAAGATGGCCCCATGCCTTAGCGGCTTATGGGTTTCTGTCAAAATACACACAGTTTACAAAGGCACTTCGTTGCATTTCACATTCAAACAAGGAAAAGGCCATGGCCAGCGATTTGATCAAACACACTTCTGATGCCACATTTGACGCTGACGTTATCAAGTCAGCCACGCCTGTGGTGGTTGATTTCTGGGCTGAATGGTGCGGCCCTTGCAAAATGATTGCCCCCATTTTGGACGATGTGGCGGGTGCCTATCAGGGCAAATTGCAGATCACCAAAATGAATGTGGATGAAAACCGCGACATTCCTGCCAAGTATGGCATTCGCGGCATTCCCACCCTCATGATTTTCAAAGACGGTCAATTGGCGGCCACCAAAGTGGGCGCCATGAGCAAAGCCCAACTGACAGCTTTCATTGACCAACAACTGGCCTGAAGGTGTGAACAAGGCGAGTCACCCGCTCGCCGCTTCAGGCCCCCTTCCCCACCGACAGCGGTTTTGTGTCATGCGCGCCATGGGCGTGGCTTGCGAAGCACGCAAAATTCCTGTCATAATCCGCATCGCTGCGCCCCAAAAGGGCATCAGCACAGTTTCAAGACAGAAACTTCCAAAAGCCCCAAGCGCCTGCTGACCCTTTCTGGCGCACCTTTCATGGCTTTGGTTTCTAGACCCTTGAGATTCTGGTTTTCCAACTCCCCCTGATTTTTTGACATCAACCCAACCGGGTTGTTTTACGCAGGTAAATCCATGCACTTAAATGAACTCAAGGCACTGCACGTGTCTGAAGTCCTCAAGCAAGCCGAAGCACTTGAGATTGAAAACACGGGCCGCATGCGCAAGCAAGAGCTGATGTTTGCCATCATCAAAAAGCGCGCCCGCGCGGGTGAGCAAGTGTTTGCGGATGGCGTTTTGGAAATCTTGCCTGACGGCTTTGGTTTCTTGCGCAGCCCCGACACCAGCTACACCGCCAGCACCGACGACATCTACATCAGCCCCAGTCAAGTGCGCCGATTCAATCTGCACACGGGTGACATGATCGAAGGTGAGGTTCGCATTCCTAAAGACGGCGAACGCTACTTTGCCCTCACCAAGCTGGACAAGGTCAATGGCGATTTGCCAGAGAACAACAAGCACAAGATCATGTTTGAGAACTTGACGCCCTTGTTCCCCAACATTCAAATGCGCTTGGAGCGTGACATCAAGGCCGATGAGAACATCACCAGCCGTGTGATTGACATCATTGCCCCTATTGGCAAAGGCCAACGCGCCTTGATCGTGGCGCAGCCCAAGTCGGGCAAGACCGTGATGATGCAGCACATTGCGCATGCCATCACCGCCAACAACCCCGACGTTCACTTGATGGTCTTGCTCGTTGACGAGCGCCCTGAAGAAGTGACAGAAATGCAGCGCACAGTGCGCGGCGAGGTCATTGCTTCCACATTTGACGAACCTGCCGCGCGTCACGTGCACGTGGCCGAGATGGTCATTGAGCGTGCCAAACGCTTGGTTGAATTGAAAAAAGACGTGGTCATCTTGTTGGACTCTATTACCCGTTTGGCCCGCGCCTACAACAATGTGGTGCCCAGCTCAGGAAAAGTTCTGACCGGCGGTGTCGATGCCAACGCCCTGCAACGCCCCAAGCGTTTCTTTGGCGCAGCGCGAAATGTGGAAGAAGGCGGTAGCTTGACCATCATCGCAACAGCTTTGGTGGACACCGGTAGCCGCATGGACGAGGTGATCTTTGAAGAATTCAAAGGCACGGGCAATTGCGAAATTCATTTGGAACGCCGTCTGTACGAAAAACGTGTGTTCCCTGCCATCAATTTGAACCGCAGTGGTACCCGCCGCGAAGAAATGCTATTGCAACCCGAAGTCTTGCAAAAAACCCGAATTCTGCGTCAGTTCATGTACAACATGGATGAAATTGAAGCCATGGAAATGGTGCTCAAGAGCATGAAAGCCACGAAGAGCAACGTCGAATTCTTCGACATG
>RFVJ01000400.1 GCA_009928125.1 Betaproteobacteria bacterium | reverse complement strand
CCTTGGAAGATGCCATTGAGAACATCGACATTGGCGGTCCGGCCATGGTTCGCAGTGCCGCCAAGAACTGGAAAGACGTGGCCGTACTCACCGACGCATCGCAATACGCCACTGTGATTGAAGAGCTCAAAGCCAGCGGCAAAGTGTCTGACAAAACACGCTTTGCATTGTCTGTCGCTGCTTTCAACCGCATCAGCAATTACGACGCTGCCATCAGCGATTACTTGTCTTCTTACAACTTGGAAGACGGCACTCGCACCGAATACCCAGCGCAGTCCAATGGCCGCTTTGTGAAGTTGCAAGACTTGCGCTACGGTGAGAATCCGCATCAAACAGCCGCCTTCTACCGCGACTTGTATCCAGCGCCTGGCTCACTGGTCACAGCTGTGCAGCTGCAGGGCAAAGAGCTGTCGTACAACAACATTGCCGATGCCGATGCAGCTTGGGAATGCGTCAAGAGCTTTTCCGAAGCGGCTTGCGTGATCGTGAAGCACGCCAACCCTTGCGGCGTGGCAGTGGGTGCGAATGCACTCGAGTCCTACAGCAAAGCTTTCCAAACTGATCCCACATCCGCGTTTGGCGGCATCATTGCGCTGAACCGCATCGTGGACGCTGCGGCAGCGCAGCAAATCAGCAAGCAGTTTGTTGAGGTGTTGATGGCGCCCGCCTATTCACCCGAAGCGCTGGAAATTTTCAAAGCCAAAGCCAATGTGCGCGTGTTGCAAATTGCCTTGCCCGAATTCAAAGCAGGCGGCACACCCTTCGAGCAAGGTCGCAACGCACAAGATATCAAGCGCGTGGGTTCAGGCTTGCTGATTCAAACCGCCGACAACCACGAGCTGCAATTGGCCGACCTCAAAGTGGTCACCAAAGTGCAGCCCACACCTGCTCAACTGCAAGACTTGTTGTTCGCATGGAAAGTGGCCAAGTACGTCAAGAGCAATGCCATTGTGTTCTGCGCCAATGGCATGACCATGGGGGTGGGCGCGGGCCAAATGAGCCGCCTGGACTCAGCGCGCATTGCCAGCATCAAGGCGGGCCATGCCGGTTTGAGTTTGCAAAACACCGTGGTGGCAAGCGACGCCTTCTTTCCATTCCGTGACGGCCTCGATGTGGTGGTGGACGCCGGTGCCAATTGCGTCATTCAGCCCGGTGGCTCGATGCGCGATGCCGAGGTGATCGCTGCGGCGGACGAGCGCGGTGTGGCCATGGTCTTTTCAGGTGTGCGCCACTTCCGCCATTAAGCTGTGAAAATTTGTAGAGCAGAGAGGCTTTGAACGAAGGCATGATGTGAGTCTGTAAAGACTCAAGGCGAACCACACATCGCACCCAAGGCATCATGACTGCATCTACAAATTCTCC
>RFVJ01000399.1 GCA_009928125.1 Betaproteobacteria bacterium | reverse complement strand
TGTTCCAACACAATGTCCATGAAGCCTGTCAACAAACCATTCAGTTGCTGAGCTTGCAAATTGGGACGCGCTTGACCTGGATGCAGCGCTTGGCTGATGAGTTGGTCAATGTGCTGCGTCGACACACCATGTGTTTTGAATGTGAAACCCATTTCGGGCCACGCGTTGAGACTGTTCAGTTGGGACAAACTAAAACAATGTTGATCTGACCCCAATTGTTCCAATTGAGTGGAGGCACTTTGGCGAATGAGTTGCAGGCAGAGTGTTTGGTGCTCAGGGCTGAGTTGCAAGCTGTCGGATTGGGTTTGCCACCAGCGCTGCCAACGGATGTTGGTTTCTGCAGAAATGGCATGGGCTTCCTGCAACAAGGGCCAGCCCTCTTTGAGTTGCCATTCGAAGATGTCGTGCAGCAAGGTGCCATAGGCACTGCCTGCAGGGAACGCGTTGTAGACAGGCTGGGAGGCATTGGTGTTGTCTGTGATGTCTTCAGGGTTGAGCTTGTCTGGCATCGCAACAGGGTTGTCGATTTGGGCGTCTAGCCAACGCGCCTCGCGCGCCAAACCTGAATCAGCGTTCGAGGACAAGGCAGGGTGCTCAGACAAGTTGCGCGTCAAGGCACTGAAGCTGGCGGTCCATCCCGAGCGGGGCAAGGTGCGTGTCGGTTGTCTGGCTGGTGTTGGTGCTTCTACTTGCGTTGAATGAGGTGGCTCATACAGTTGGTCGTTGGCCTCTGGCGCTGATACCACTTCGATGTCTGCGCAGGCAGCCCAATTTTGCAATTTCTCTTGCAAGTCATCGGCCGTTTGACGCCCCAACAGAACGCTGAGGGCACTTTGCGCTTGTGATTCTTTGGCTTTGAAATCGTCCTTGCGCTTGGCAACACCCATCCACATGGCTTGTTGCGCCCGGGTGAGTGCCACGTACAACAAGCGAATGTCTTCTTGCAAGCGCTCTTCTGGGGTTCGAATTGATTCGTCTTTGTCTTCTCGAAAGTTGGACACAAACGGCAAGAAAACCAAGGGGTACTGCAGACCTTTGGCCTTGTGGAAGGTGATGACCTGCACCAGTTGTGCATCGGTTTCAAGGCGCATCTGCGCCACCTCGCCTTGAGCTTGTGGGTTGGCCAATTGATCGCTTAAAAAACGCAACAAGGCCGTTTCACCTTGCAAACTGAGGCTGGCAGACTGCAACAACTCACCCAAATGCAAGAGGTTGGTCAAACGCCGCTCAGCAGCGTCACCCTCGGTCTGCATGCGCCTGCCAATGTCTTGTTCGTGCACCATTTTGTAGAGCATGGGCAAGAAGCCTTGACGCTGCCACGTGGTATGCCATGCATTGAAGCGTTCAACCCAAATGTCCCATGCCGACTCATCGTT
>RFVJ01000398.1 GCA_009928125.1 Betaproteobacteria bacterium | reverse complement strand
TGTGGCGTCTCGCCTCGAGAAACTCACTGCCGAGCTGGGTTACCCTGTGCTGGTTGGCCCTGTGGCCAAGGCGCAGTCTGGCTTTACCGATGTGCACAAATTGGGTGACTTTTTGTTGGCTGGCATGCGAGCACCTCGCACGGTCTATGCACTGCCCATTGAAATTGATCCAGCCCATCTGCAGCTGGTGGCTGGCTTGGACGCTGGTTTTAGCTCATAAGCCGTTATGATCGGCTGAACCCCATTCATTCTCTTTTTGATCATTCAAGCAGTGCAGATTCGACTGTCCGACCGCGTCCACCGTGGCCTGAAGACCTTGCTTTTGTTTGGAGGGGGTGCCTTGTGGGGTCTGTTTGCGCCCCAAGCCCTGGCTCAAAACACCTGCCCTGCAGCAGCTCAATGGCAAAACGCCTCCTTGGCGCAATTGGCCGCTTGGGCTGAAGCCTGCGACGACAATGCTTTTTTTCAGGCCCACCGAGGTGCAGTTTTGCTGTCTCAAGGCCAAACGGAGGCTGCCGCAGTGGCTTTGGAAAAAGCCTTGATGCTGAACCCCGATTTGCCCGGTGCCCAATTGGATTACGCCCAAGCTTTGGCCCAAATTGGCCTCAAGGGCTCTGCCAGAGCCATGTTGAAAGAGGTGCTGCAGCGTCCCGACATTCAGCCCGGCCTGAAACAACAGCTGAGCCCCGCCCAAGACGCACCGGCTTTGGCAGGAAAGCTGATGGCCGAACCCGAGTTGCAGTGGCTGGGCTTGTTGCAAACAGCTTATGGCCACGAAAGCAACCTCAACAGCGCCACCCACACCGACAACCTGACCTTGTACTTGTCAAACGGCCCCGTGACGCTGGGTTTGAGTGACAACGCCAAGCCCGTGGCAGGGCAAGCATTCAAAAGTTCTGCGGCCGTTCAAGGGGTGTGGAAGGGCCAGGGTGGACAAGAGATGCTGCTCAATGCCCTGTTGACCAGCAAAACCGGTGCTGCCAGTGTGGGGGGCAACAGCCAAAGCGCAGAAGCAGCCTTGAAGTACAGCGTGCCTGTGCTGGCAGGCGCAGCCTCTGGCCATTGGCAAATTGCCCTGGGCGGAACCCAGTATTGGCTTGGCAATCAAACAGCCTACACAGACCAAGGCACTCAGATGAAGTACGTGTGGGACACACCCGGCAGTTCTTGCAAATTGGCACCTGCTGTAGGGCAAATTGACCAACGGTTTCCGCAGTCTGTTAGCTTGAACGGGGTCTACACCTATGGCCGGCTAGATTGGGTGTGTGGTGGAACCAAAGACCTAGAAACCCACATTGCCTTGGGCGGCGGCCAAGACGTGGCACAAGACGGCACTCGCCCTGGGGGCAACCGCAGCCGAGCCGATGTGTTGATTCGCCA
>RFVJ01000397.1 GCA_009928125.1 Betaproteobacteria bacterium | reverse complement strand
CTTGGACATTGGGTTTCTAGGCGGATTTCTGCGGCTGTGCTTCGCCCTTTTATCTACGGCTTCTTGTCCTTGAGTGGCTTTGTGCTGTGCGCCAGGGCTTTGCGAGGGTTATATTCTTGACTTGTGTATGGAGAAAATCAAATGATCCCCATTCATGTTGAATCAGCGTGGAAAGGTACTTCCGATTGCCGTGCATGCGGCATTCGCGATCTGGTTTTGTTTGCCGATTTGAATGAAGATGATTTTGGGCTCATTCACGCGCCCATCGATGACATGGCCTATCCGGTCGGAGGGCTGCTTTACACAGAGGGTGAAAAAGCCTTGGGCGTGTTCACTTTGCGCCAAGGCATGGTCAAGTTGGTTCGCTCCACGGCCGATGGCAGAGAGCGCATCATTCGCGTTTTGCGTGCGGGTGATGTGGTGGGCATTGAGGCATTGGCCACTGGGCAATACGATTCCGAGGCTGTGGCGCTCAACGATGTCAAAGTCTGTCGAATTCCGTTAGGCGTGATGCACAAGCTCAGTACCCAGTCTCCCAGACTTCATAACCGCTTGATGCAGAAATGGCAGCAAGCTTTAAAAGGGGCAGACGATTGGTTGGCCGATTTGAACTTTGGAACTGCGCGACAGAGGGTTTCAAAATTCATTCTGAAAATGCGCCATGACGATTTGCCAAACCAAAGCAGCATGTTCTCGCGTGAAGACATGGGCGCCATGATGGACCTCAAACTGGAAACAGTCAGCCGAGAAGTGAGTGGCCTGGTTCGCGAGCAAGTGATAAAACCCTTGGACAAATCGGGGCGGTTGTATCGCATCCAGAACGAACAAGCACTTCAATCGGCCTGATTGCAAGAGTGATCAGGGTTTGGGTGCTGTTCCCGACAAAAACAGCCTCAGAAAAAACACCCCCATGCCTATCATGAACACGATGCCGATGAAGCTCATCAGGCCGTAGTCTGTGAAAAACAAGTCGTGTAACAATTTCATTTTTTTTGTAACAATTTCATTTTTTTCTCCTTTAGAGTGTTTTGAAATTGCAATGTCAATGTGCCCATCTTGCTAGGACGGTCATCAGTCCTCTTTGATCTGCGTTAAGTTTTGTAGACATTTCCTTCGCATAAAGTGCTGGACAAGTAAATACCTAAGGGGGTATATTTGTAAGTACTTGATTTGATCAAAGCGAAGTGAAAAATGAAAACACCTCACGACTTGGTATTGGCCGCAAAACAAAAGGTTCTTGAAATTCCGATTGACAAAGCGCCTGCTGTGATTGCTCAAAATGACGTGTTGATCGACGTTCGAGAGGCTGAGGAATTTCAGTCTGGCCATCTACCAGGTGCTCTTCACATGTCACGCGGCATGTTGGAGTTCAAGCTTGCAG
>RFVJ01000396.1 GCA_009928125.1 Betaproteobacteria bacterium | reverse complement strand
CCAGCTGCTACGCCATTGACAGCCGCAATGATGGGCATGCGCAGCGATTGAATGCGGCGCGTGCTGGGATTGAAGGCTTGGTCAATGATGGGGCCGGGATCGGCGCGCTTTACCATGTCGGGGCCGGGCGTGAAATCAAATTCAGACAAATCGGCACCGGCGCAAAATCCGCGGCCTGCACCTGTCAGCACCACGGCGCGAATTTCTGGATCGGCTTCCGCTTGATCAAATGCCGCCCACAGGTCATGGTGCATTTGACGGGTGAAACTGTTCAGTGCCTGCGGACGGTTGAGCGTGACCAAGGCCACGGCACCGCGTTTTTCGAAGGTCACAGATAAAGTGCTGTCTTGGGTCATGGTCTAAGCCCTGCTTGTACGCCAAAAGGTCAAAATGTACCATTAACCGACCGATCGGTTGGTTAATGTTTTCCCTTGATTCTGGGCCTATTTTCATCCCGTTATAGTCAGGGGTAACGACATTCAACCCCCATTGGAGAACTGTTTTGGCCTATGAAAACATTGAAGTCCGCACAGAAGGCGGCAAAGTTGGCATCGTCACCCTGAATCGACCCAAGGCTCTGAACGCCTTGAACGGTCCTTTGATGGACGAGTTGGGCGCTGCTTTAAAGGCCTTTGACGCCGACAAAGCCATCGGCTGCATCATCGTCACCGGCAGCGAAAAAGCCTTTGCCGCCGGCGCCGACATCTCGGCCATGGCCAAGCACAACTTCAACGACGTCTACAAACAAGACTTCATCACCCGCAACTGGGAAACCATTCGCAGCATTCGAAAGCCAGTCATTGCCGCCGTCAGCGGTTTTGCATTGGGTGGCGGTTGCGAGTTGGCCATGATGTGCGACTTCATCATTGCCGCCGACAACGCCAAGTTTGGCCAACCTGAAATCAAACTGGGCATCATTCCTGGTGCAGGCGGAACGCAGCGTTTGCCCCGCGCCATTGGCAAGTCCAAAGCCATGGACTTGGTGCTCACAGGCCGCATGATGGACGCCACGGAAGCCGAACGCTCAGGCTTGGTCAGCCGCGTGGTGCCTACCGACAAACTGATGGAAGAAACATTGGGAGCCGCGTTGCTGATTTGCAGCATGGGCCAATTGGCAGTGATGGCCGCCAAAGAAAGCGTGAACCGCGCCTTCGAAAGCGGCCTCACCGATGGCGTGATGTTTGAGCGCCGTTTGTTCCACGCCATGTTTGCCACGGACGATCAAAAAGAAGGCATGGACGCGTTTTTGAACAAGCGCACACCCAACTTCACACACCGCTGATCAGCCTTTACTTTTGCAACACGCACTGACCACCGCGCCCATCGGTCCTACGATCTGGCGCTTAGCGTTGCCCAACGGCTTGGCCATGACGGCAGCCGCCTTGGTCAGCATTGCCGAGAC
>RFVJ01000395.1 GCA_009928125.1 Betaproteobacteria bacterium | reverse complement strand
CTAGACCCACTGGTTCCACTGGTACCACTGGTTCCAGATGAACCATCTCCACCTGTGGCACCATCAAGGTTAACCACCCAAGAAGAATATGTTCCAGAGCCAGTTTGTCCTGTTACTAAGAAACTTAATACACCAGTGTTTGGATCATAGGCTGTAAGGATAGCTTCGTTATGCTGTAGGGCATCGAGCGAATATGTGATAATTATACTTTGTCCTAGTGTATAAGACAAACCAGTGCCTACAGTTATGGTACCTGTACCACCTGCTGCTTGTATGGTGTATGTAGAGCTTGATGTAGTGGCAAATCTATCTCCAGACAATCCAGAAGTACCAGATGTACCTGTCGTACCACTAGTGCCTGAAGTGCCACTAGTTCCAGTGGTACCACTTGTCCCACTAGAACCACTTGTGCCTGTTGTTCCACTAGTCCCACTAGTACCATTACTACCATCAAGACCAGTGGTACCACTTGTTCCAGAGCTACCACTAGTTCCTGTCGTTCCACTTGTACCTGAGCTACCAGATGTACCTGTAGTACCAGAAGATCCTGAAGTTCCAGTGGTTCCACTAGAGCCAGAAGTACCAGTGCTTCCACTGGTTCCACTACTACCACTTGTACCTGTGGTCCCACTTGTACCACTAGTTCCAGCAGTTCCACTAGTTCCTGTGGTTCCTGAAGTTCCTGAAGAGCCACTAGTTCCTGTTGTACCTGAACTTCCACTAGTTCCAGAAGTTCCACTTGTTCCATTAACACCACTCGTACCACTGGTACCACTAGTGCCTCGTGTACCACTGGTTCCACTTGTTCCTGTTGTGCCTGACGTACCACTGGTGCCAGCTGTACCACTTGTACCTGCTGGACCTGGGACATAGCCAAGAATTGCGTATATATCAAGATCTGTAATAGGGCTAGCTGATGTAACTAGTCCTTTTGCATTTACAGAAAACTTTAATGGAGTGATTACTGGATAAGGATTGGGATTTGCGTTTTGTAGTGTTAGTGTTGTTGTAGACAATGTAAAGCCTGTGCCCACTACATCACCTGTAAATGAAATTGCTTGTGGTGACACTACTAATGGTGCTGTTGTAACACTTGTTACAAGTCCTTTGGCATTCACTGTAACCACTGGTATTATTTGGCTAGCACCAAATGTTCCTGGGTTTATGTTGACAGTGTTTAATGTAAATACAGCAGAACCAGGTCCTGTTGCTACACCATCACCAGAAAGAGCTGTAATATAGTTTCCTGGAGGTTGGAATGATGATGAGTCTAAAGATCCATCACCCTTAACAAACTGTGAAGCTGTTCCTCCTGTAGTGATGTGTTTAGCAGCTTTAAGGTTGCCTGTGAACTCAAGAGTGAAATTACCACCAATGGTTGTGTTTTGAATTAAGCTACCACCTAATTG
>RFVJ01000394.1 GCA_009928125.1 Betaproteobacteria bacterium | reverse complement strand
TAGAGGTCCTTGATTGGACATCACGCCTTAACCCTCTGTGATTGGAAGAACACTATGACGACCGAAAAACTTCATCCTGTCGACGAAAAGCTACCTACAGGAAAGCTGGCAGCATTGGGGCTGCAGCATGTTTTGGTCATGTACGCGGGCGCAGTTGCAGTGCCCTTGATCGTGGGCCGTGCTCTCAAACTCAGTCCGCAGGATGTGGCGTATCTCATTTCTGCAGACTTGTTTTGTTGTGGCTTGGTGACGCTGATTCAGTCCTTGGGCGCCACCCAATGGTTTGGCATTCGATTGCCCGTCATGATGGGTGTGACATTTGCCTCCGTTGCCCCGATGGTGGCCATGGCCAACGCCAACCCAGGAGAAATGGGCGCTCAAATGATCTTTGGAGCCATCATTGGTGCCGGCGTGATTTCCATCCTCATCGCACCGGTGGTCAGTCGCATGCTTCGGTTTTTTCCGCCCGTGGTCACAGGCACCATCATCGCTGTCATTGGAATCAGTTTGATGCGCATTGGCATCAATTGGATTTTTGGCAATCCAGTGGGTCCCACAGCGCCAAGCATCGTCAATCCAGAACACAAGCAATGGCTTGATGCGGCTGCGGCCGCCGCAAGCGCGCCAGGTTCAACATTGCCTGCCATTCCCAAAGATCTGGCTTTGTTGCCCAAAATGCCTAACCCTAAGTATGCAGATTTAACAGGCGTTGGCATAGCAGGATTGGTGCTGGTCACCATCATGTTGATATCCAAATTTGCCAAAGGCTTTGTGGCCAACATTTCTGTTTTGTTAGGCATCGTGGTGGGGGGTATTGTGGCTGCGATGATGGGCTTGATGAACTTTGACAAAGTTGGCAAGGCCGCATGGTTTGATGTCGTGTTGCCATTCCATTTTGGTCCGCCCGTGTTTGAGCCTGTGCTGATCTTGACCATGACGCTTGTCATGATTGTGGTGATGATTGAATCCACCGGTATGTTTTTGGCGCTTGGCGAGATGACCGATCAAAAAGTTGATCAAGCGCCGATTTGTTTGTGTCGCTGGTGGTTTGATTTTGTTGGCGCTTGGCTTGCTGCCCAAAATGGCAGCCTTGATTGAATCACTGCCAACCGTGGTTTTGGGTGGCGCTGGCTTGGTGATGTTCGGCATGGTGGCTGCGACCGGAATTCGCATTCTGAGCTGTGTTGATTTCAAGAACAATTCTTACAACGCCATGATCGTGGCCATCTCTATTGGCATCGGCATGATTCCATTGATCGCACCGAATTTCAAGCAATGGATGCCTCACAATTTGCACCCCTTGATTGAGTCAGGCATTTTGCTGGCTTCTATCAGCGCTGTCGTGTTGAATTTGTTTTTCAATGGTGCAAATGGCGACACACGCGATGTGATTGAAGCGGCCAAGCAAGT
>RFVJ01000393.1 GCA_009928125.1 Betaproteobacteria bacterium | reverse complement strand
GTTGATTCATTGATCGTGGTGCTCAATGAAAAGCTGATGGAGTTGCCAGGCGGCGAAGACATGACCCAAGACGAAGCTTTTGCGCACGCCAATGACGTGCTCAAAAACGCGGTGGGCGGTATTGCAGAAATCATCAATGTACCTGGCCATGTGAACGTCGACTTTGAAGACGTGCGCACTGTCATGGGTGAACCCGGCAAAGCGATGATGGGTACGGCTTCTGCCAGTGGCCCAGACCGTGCTCGCATTGCTTCTGAGCAAGCGGTCGCTTGCCCCTTGCTTGAAGGCATTGATTTGTCGGGTGCCAAGGGTGTTTTGGTGTTGATCAGCGCTGCCAAAGGCTCCCTCAAATTGAGCGAGTCCAAGCAAGCCATGAACACCATCCGTGCATACGCTTCCGAAAGCGCGCACGTCATTTACGGTACAGCTTATGACGAAAGCCTGGGTGACGAAATTCGTGTCACCGTGGTGGCCACAGGCTTGTCAAGCCAAGGTGCGCGCCGTACAGCGCCGCCACTGCAAGTTTTGCGCACTGGCACCGACAACGCGCCTTTCACTGTGGACACTGGCGACGCCGTGTCACCCACACTGGGTGGTCCCAATTCCGCCTTGGGTGGTGACTATGGTCGTTTGAACACGCCCAGCGTGTGGCGCACCAACCGCACACAGGCTGCTGCCAAAGTCGACGGCATGGCTTCTGCTGGCATGGACGACATTGAAATTCCAGCCTTCTTGCGCAAGCAAGCCGACTGATCTTCAATGGACATTGCTTGAGAACGGGTCTGCAAAACCCTCTTTGTGCAAGCTTGGACTTGAGAATTTAAAATCAGCCCATGCTCGCGCAAAGAACCCTCAAAACCCTCACCCAAGCCGTGGGCGTGGGTTTGCACAGCGGTCAACGGGTCGAGCTGACCCTGAGACCAGCACCCGTCGATACGGGCATTGTGTTTCGGCGTGTCGATTTGGCCGAACCGGTTGACATCCCCATCAACGCCCTCAGTGTCACCGACACGCGTTTGGCTTCGACCATTTCAAGTGGCCAAGCCAAGGTCCACACGGTGGAGCATTTGATGTCAGCGTGTGCAGGCTTGGGCATTGACAATCTGATCATCGACATCACGGCCGAAGAAGTCCCCATCTTGGATGGCTCGGCTTCTTCCTTTGTGTTTCTGTTGCAAAGCGCGGGCATCGAGCTGCAAAAATCACCCAAGAAATTCATCCGCGTGCTCAAAACCGTTGAAGTGCGCGAAGGTCAAGGCGAGAACGTGAAATGGGCCAAGCTAGAACCTTACAACGGTTATCGCCTGAGCTTTGAAATTGAATTCAAGCATCCCGCAGTCGACTCCACGGGTCAGCAGGTGGTGTTTGACATGGGACGCGATGTCTATGCCCGCGACATTGCGCGGGCCC
>RFVJ01000392.1 GCA_009928125.1 Betaproteobacteria bacterium | reverse complement strand
AATGCACAAACAAAACGATCAGTGGATATATGAGCTTTAGCACACTAAAGAAAGAGGTGGAAGATGGTTTACAGGGTAGAAACTCTGGAATACCAATGGGATTTAATCGTCTCAACAGATATATAGGTATTCGTAAGAGAATGTATTTTGTAACAGGTGGTCTCACTGGTAGTGGTAAGACTAGCTTTGTTGATGATGCGTTTGTTTTAAATCCTTATGATTGGTATATCAATCAGAAAAACCCAAAGTTCAAGCTACGCATTATATATCGTTCGATGGAGCGTAGCAGAACATACAAGCTTGCTAAATGGATATGTAGAAAGATTTTCTTAGATCATGGCTATATTATCCCTGTAAGCAAGTTATTGGGCTGGACTGATAAGATGACAAAGGATGAGCATGACATATTCTTGACATATCAAGACTATATGGAAGGAATGACTGACATCATCACCATCATAGATGGTCCAGAGAATCCTGTAGGTATTGCAAAAGATTTAAGGAATCATGCAATGAAGCATGGTGTGATTGAACAGCTAGATGAATACAACAAAATCTACATTCCCAACGATGAGAATGAAGTGACTATTGTTGTTGTAGATCATCTAGGCTTGCTAAAGACTACCAAAGAACTAACTACCAAGAAGCAAACCATTGATAAGATGAGTGATGAGCTGAGATATGCCAGGGACTTCTATGGCTACACTATTGTAGCTGTACAGCAGTTCAATCGTGACATATCCAATCCCATAAGAATCAAGAATGGTGATGTAGAACCACAGCTAGAAGACTTCAAAGAATCATCAGTACCTCAAGAGGACGCTGATGTTGTTCTTGCACTCTTCGATCCTATGAGATATAAAGTGGCTGATCCTAGTGGTTACAATCTTGACAAGCTGATTGATGAGTATGGTGGTAAGTATTTTAGATCACTGAGACTCATCAAGAACAGTTATGGTGAAGACGATGTAAGAATTGGTCTTGGCTTCTTAGGTTCTGTTGGTATGTTCAAGGAACTTCCCAAGAGGAAGGATATTACAGATGTAGATTATGAAAATGTTGTAAACAAAAGCTTCTTCTTAAATGATCAGCATAGCTCAACATTGCGATAAGTGTAAAAATGTAACAAGTCACACCCTGAATAATGGTGTGATTTTGTGTTTAAAATGTAAAAAAGAAACTAAAATTGAAAAACGATGGAAAATAAAAGATTAGTACAAATTTTAGGAGATGCGTGTGAGGAGCTCTGGTTATTTCCAATAGATGTGTTAGATGAAGAAATCAAACAAGTCTTTAATAGATACAGGAATTCAGATTATGAGACTTTTGAGGAATATATAAATGATGAAAATCCTCAACTTGATGGGGAAAGACTATTTGTTGATTCTGAAATAATTGTAGACTGATTTTG
>RFVJ01000391.1 GCA_009928125.1 Betaproteobacteria bacterium | reverse complement strand
TGTGCACCCCCCATGCTGAAGGTGGCCAATTGAATTTCGCAGGCACGTTGCAGGGTCCACAAAATGGCAAAGGTTTGCGGCAGTGTGGCGCCCCAAGACAGCAAGCCATGGTTGCGCAAAATCACAGCCTGCTTGTTGCCAATGCTTTTGAGCAAGCGCGGCGCTTCGTCGGCATGGATGGTGATGCCTTCAAAGTCATGGTACGCAATCATGTCGTGGAGTTGTGCGGTGTAAAAATTGGTTTGCTGCAAACCGTCTTTCAAGCAAGCCACCGACACACCTGCGGTGGTGTGGGTGTGCATCACGCAATGGGCACCGGGCAAGCTGTCGTGAATGGCCGCGTGGACGGTAAAGCCAGCTGGATTGACGGGATAAGGTGAGCCATCTAAGACCTTGCCTTTCAAATCGATCTTGACCAAGTTGCTGGCGGTCACTTCGCTGTAATGCAAACCAAACGGATTGATCAGGAAATGTTTTTCGGCGCCACTCACCTCTTGCGGCAAGCGCAAAGTGATGTGGTTGTAAATCATCTCGGTCCAGCCCAAGAAAGCAAACACGCGATAGCAAGCCGCCAACTGCACACGGGCCTCCCACTCTTTGGGATGCACCTCATGTTGTAGAGAACGAACGCTTGGAAGTTGATGCGTCAACATGATCAATACACCTGGCCAGACGCAGGCAACTCAATGCCTGCATTGGGTTTGAATTTTTTCGCGAGTGCAGCTGTTTGGCGTACCAAGATTTGCGTGTCCAAACCCACGGCCACAAACAAAGCACCCAGCGCCAAGTAGTGTTTCGCTTGCGCCTCATCGGATGTCAAAATGCCTGGCGCTTTGCCAGCTTTCAAAATGCGTGCAATCGCATCTTCAATGGCCGCTTGCACTTCTGGGTGATTGGGATCACCCACATGGCCCAAAGAAGCAGACAAATCGGCGGGACCAATGAAGACACCATCCACACCAGGTGTGTTGGCGATGGCGTCCAAGTTTTTCAAAGCTTCACGTGTTTCGGCCTGCACCAACAAGCAAACTTGTTCATTGGCCTCTTTGGTGTAATTGGGAAACATGCCCCAGCGTGAAGCACGTGCACCCCCCATACCGCGGATACCGCCCTTGCCATCATTTTGCGGATAACGCATGGCTTGAACCAAGTGCGCGGCTTGCTCGGGTGTGTCCACCATGGGAATCAGCAATGTTTCCGCGCCCAAATCTAAATACTGTTTGATCAAAGCGGCATCGCCCACTGGAACACGCGCAATGGCGTTGTTCACTGGATAAGCAGCGATGGTCTGAAGTTGCTGCTGAATACTTTGTAAATTATTGGGCGCATGTTCGCCATCGATCAGCAACCAGTCGAAGCCCGCCATGGCGCAAATTTCTGCACTGTAACTGCTGGCCAAACCCACCCACAAACCAATTTGCGCG
>RFVJ01000040.1 GCA_009928125.1 Betaproteobacteria bacterium | reverse complement strand
TGACAAAGAGATTGCGCCTGCCCATGATGTCATGGACCAATAGACCACTCCAGCGTCATTGACGCTGAAATTCAGTGAATTCTGGTCTAATTTTCCTTGCAGATAACTGTCTAGTTGTGGGTATTTCAGCTTAAGGTTTTTAAACCCGATTGATTTTGCGCGCAACAGCATTTTGGCTGCACGCGATCTGAGCTGACTTGCTTTCTGCACGCTGTCTGATTCAATTTGATCAGCCTCGTCCATGAAGTAGACAAAAGCGTATTGTGTGTAACCACGAACTACAGATTCTGCAAGTTGGGTGTGATCAGGAATTTCTACCAAGAGTGATTCAGACAACTTCAAGTGATACGCACTGGCGTGCCTCAATAAGTCGATGTCATCGTCGCCTGAAGTCGTTTCCTTCGATAGCAGATTACCAGCGTTTTGAAGAAGGAGGTTTTGTACTGAACAGCCTGTTAAAGCTGTTAAGCAAAAGGTGCCAGTGAAAAGTAACTTGATAAAGTTGATATTTAGGTTCAACAAACTGGCACCTTAGGCACATTAAGTGTTTTGATTGGACATTTGAAGCAAAGCCAATTTTGTTTCATCGCCAAGTCGTTCAACTTTGGCGAGAAATGCGTTGTAAACAATCAGGCAAATCAAGGCTGTGCCAATGCCGATGGCAGTTGCCAGCAAAGCGGTCCCAATGCCAGCACTCACACCTTGTGGGTCAGAGATGCCGGATTTGGCCAATGCAGTGAATGTGTCAAAAATACCCAGAATGGTTCCAAGCAAGCCTAATAAAGGTGCGGCAGTCACAATGGTGTCCAAAACCCAGAGGTGTTGGTTCAATTGGTGTTGCACACGAATAAAGGCCTGCTCAGCCACATCATCAGCCACCTTTTGGGAGGTCGTAGGATGCAGTCCATTGGCAAAAGCATGAGCGACCACCTCCCCCACATCGCCTTCCTTGAAGTCAGGCAATGGGGACTTGGTTTTCAATGCAGTAAGGAGGCTTTTGATTTGCCCGCTAGCGTGTGTGTAAAAAATTGTACGTTCAATGGCCAAAAATACAGCTAGGCCAAGTGCGATGTACAACAAGTACAAAGACGCGTCGTGCAAAAAAAGCATCATGCTAGGTGCCTCAGAAATCTGAACGCAAAGTCACGCTGGTGAAGCGTGGCGCGCCAATGTTGTAGCTGGGGTTGGAGCCAGCCAAAGTGCCCAATGGCAATGCTCGTGTCGTGAAGCTAGAACCGCTGGGAGAGCTGATTCGCTTGTATTCGGCGTTGGTTGCATTGTCGACATTCAAACGAATTTCGGGCGATTTGAAGAAGGCTGTTTCAGGCAATTTGTAGCCTGCGGACAAATTCCACAATGTGTATGCATCCATCGATTGGTCGTTGACCAATGTGGAGAATGCTTTGCCAGTGTGTTTGGCGGTGATTTGACCAAACCATGGGCCTTCTTTGTAGCTCAATGCCAAAGCTGCCAAGATTTT
The DNA here is from genome assembly GCA_009928125.1 of Betaproteobacteria bacterium. Taxonomy (GTDB): domain Bacteria; phylum Pseudomonadota; class Gammaproteobacteria; order Burkholderiales; family Burkholderiaceae_C; genus Limnohabitans_A. The sequence continues at coordinate 10,940 of RFVJ01000040.1, read as the reverse complement.
GGGCGTATCTGGCATTTGTTTGCCAGCCGTCGCTTCTGTCAAAGTTGCGTTCACTTTCAAGTCTTGTTTCATCAAGCTCTCGGTGTAAGTCAAGGAACCATAAACTGAGAAATTCTTGTTCAGCTTTTGACCCAATTCAATTTCTGCACCCTTCATGGTCACATTGCCCACGTTGTAGTCCAAGGAGCTCAAGCTGACAGGATCCCATGCGGCTGCAATGCGATCTTTAAAGTTCACAACAAATACAGAACCCGAGAAGGTCGTATCTTTGTTTTGCAAACGATAGCCAAGGTCAAAGTTGGTCGAGGTTTCAATGCCAACTGCAGGGTTACGCAAGGTTGCGCCTGTTAATACGCCGTTGACCACTGTACCGCCGGTCAACAGGTTAGACAGAACAAAGTTGGATGGTGCGCGGAAATTTTCAGCAACGTTAAAGAAGACTGATTTTTCTGGATCCAAGTTGTACTTCGCGCCAAAGCTTGGCAACACTTTGCTGTAATTGCGCTTGATTTGGTAATCAAGATCGGCGCGTCCAACACCAAAGGTACCTGCATTTGCGTAGTTGGTGAAATCACGGTCAATTGAAGAATTGCGGACGCCTACTTGCAATGACAATTGATCTTGCATCAATGAGATGCTGTCTTGTGCATAGAGTGATGTGCCAGTGCTGATTGTTTTCCAATCGCGTGCTTGGTAAGGCATGCCATCGCCACGTAACAAGTATGCAGAGGTGTTGTCTAACCAAACGCTGGCAGGATTGCCTGCGTTGTCAAATTTGACACGAGGACCAGTTTGACGGTGGACGGCACGTTCTGTCCAGTAGCCTACGTTGATGTTGTGGTTTTCAACACGGTAGTTGGCTTTGAAAGTCACACCGGGTCGATTGGTTTCTGTCACGCTGCTGCCATAAGTCAGCACTTTGTCGAGTGTGTCGCCGTCACCATTGATGTCTTTCACGCGTGTGGCCATGGTGCCTGTGCCGCCTTCTGACAACAATTGCAATTGGTTGCCGCCAGTGCCGTAGCCATACCAGAAGTAGGGTTCTGCGCTGACGGTCAGATCCTTATTGACCTTGAACTCAGCTTTTCCTGTGAACAAATAATTGCGGAAAGGGTTCACGTTGTATTTGTAGAAGCCATCAGCAGGGGAGACTTCCAATTGCGCAGTTCCGCCAACGGGTGTCAGGTGTTGTGGTACCACGCTACTAAAGTCAAAATTACGCCCATATTGTGCAATTTGAGCGTTGGTCAATGCGCGAATGTTATTGTTGATTGCATTGTTGTACAGTACGCTACCGCTCAAGAAAACATCCGCGTTGGGTCGAACCTCAGCAGCAACGTCAATGTGTTCGCGATCAGCAGTACCTGGACCTTTGAATTTGTCAGCCGTTGTTTTGGAATACGACACAAATGCTTTGGCATCGCTAGGGCCAAATTTGCCGGTGTCTAAACGCACAAAAGCTCTTTGGTAATTCAATTGACCTGCAGAAACTGCGACTCGCATTCCAAATTTGTCTTTAGGCGCACATGTGACCATGCCCAAATTACCGCCAGAAGCGCCAACGTGGGGGGCATCCGTGTCAGTAGATCCCTGGGTTACGAAAACTTCGCACAAATTCTCGGAGTCTGTGTATTCTTGAGGATAGACAGCAAAGTTGCCTGAATCGTTCACGGGGGCGCCATTGATGGTCAGACCCATTTGATCGCCTGCAAAGCCGCGTACGCGAATACCACCACCAAACAAGCCAGTAGCGTCTGAGCTAAAGGCATTGACGCCTGGGAGCAAGTCGATGACTTGAAAAGCATTGGCAGAGGGGTTGAGTTTGTCCAAATAGGCGCGGTTCACTGAACTGCGAGCCTTGGGAGTTTCTTCCTGAGAGATCAAGCCAGAATCAGTTGCGCCTGGCAAACCTTCAACATTGATTTTGCCCACATCAGTGGCCTGTTGCGCCATGATGATGGGGGATGCGAAAGCCAAGCTAATGAGCAAGGCCAGTGGGGTAGGCTTCAATTTTTTCATAAAACTCCTAAAAGAAAATTAATTAAGGGGAACAAAATCTAAGGTGACAGTGAACTTGTGTTGGCTTTGAGAGGGCCAGCTTCCTTCGGGCCAGGGTGTGTAAGTGGTTCGACGAACGGTCAACAAAGCAGCGTTGTCCAAAATGATGGAATTACTTGATTCGTCGATGCCAGCTTCTTGAAGTGAGCCGTTCCTGGCCAAAACAAACCACAGCTTCACTTTCCCAGAGGGGCGTTGAAGACTGGCTTCTCGTCCAGTGGGATAACGCTTGTTGGCATTCAAAATAGCCCGCACACTGGCGATGTAATTGTTTTCTATGTTCACATTGACGGGTGGCTGTTGAACTTGCTTTGGCGCTTCTTGCGTAGGAACGACTGGCATTGCGTTCGCTGGTGGAGTTACTGATGCGCGAGGAATTTCACTTGCAGGCATTTCTTTGACTGCCTCTGTCTGTGCAACAGGCTGCTGCGCGGTGGCCAACGGGATTGCTTGAGGTTTCGTATCTGTTCTTGGCTGTTGAACAGCGGGTGGCTTTGGCGGTGGTTGCAACAAAGGCTCAATGAGTGCCGTTGTCAGCTCGAGTGCTTCTTGAGCCACCATTTCAACAGGTGCTTTAATGCTTTGTGCCAGAGTGAATACAAGGACAACCAAGGTCAAAGATCCCAAGCTTGAAATCTTGTGCCTTGCGTGATTGAGCCGATCGATGAGTTGCATCATTTACGCTCGCGAGCTGCCAACGAGACTTTGCCTAAGCCCGATTTCTTGATCTCGTCCATCACATCGACCAAGGTTTGAACTTCGGCGCCTTTGTCGCTGTTGACGATGACTGAAATTTCATCAGTCTTACCGGCCTTTTGACGTATTGCAGCTGCCAAATCAATCAGCTCCACATCTTTGCCATCGACTTGGAGGGTATTTTCTTTGCCTAAAGTCACGACGACTTGGACATCTTTGGTCTTCAACTGTTGAGCTTGTGAAGAATTGGGCTGCTGCGTTTTTATACCAAGGGCTGGAATGACATTCACGCTGATTAAGACAAAGAAAACCAATAAAAACATCATCACATCGATCATGGGAATGATCTCGATGCGAGCTTTTTTTCTTGGTGTTTGCTGCCACTGACGCATGATGCTTAACCGCTTAAGAGTGAACGGAAAGCATAAAAAAATTGTGTGACAGCTTTGTTACTACACAGGGTTTTTGCTAATTCACAACACTTGAATACGAGTTGTGTCCGGCGGCTTGATGCCAGGGTTTTTGCGCAAATAATCGCTAAGCGCATCGATGTCGAGTTCTCCTCCAGAGACTGTTGGCGCTGAGTTAAGTTGGTAAAAGCCATCGCCACCACTTGCCAAAAAGCTGTTCACAGTCACGTGATAAAGACCTGTCATGTTGAGCGATTGATCAGAGATTCGGATTTGGCTGATTCTTTGACCCAATTCCTTTTGGAGGTCGACTGTGTAGCGCAATTGATGCGAAGGAAATAAGACCTTAGGTCGCTCTACATTGACAAATTGATGCTCTAGCAGCCCCTTAATCTGCGAGCCTGTCATGCGCTTGACGACCATGGTATTGCCAAATGGCTGCACTTTGAAAAGCTGTCCAAAATTGACGGTGCCCCCTCCTGGTTGAATGATGAGGTCAGCTCTAACACCTCCTGGATTCATTAATGCAAAATCAGATGCGCCTCGCTCTTTGGCGGCCGTAGAAGCCCACTGTGCATCTGCAATCAAATTACCAAGCGCAGATTCACCTGACCGCGAAGCATTTCGGGTTAATGAGGATGGTAAGTGGCTGATCACTTTCTGAACATGAACCTGAGATGCCAATCGGTACTCATTGACAATTTTTTCAACTACTTTTTCTTTACCAAAAGACGGCAGTAGAGAGCTGGGTTCTACTTGATGACCTGCCGCATTGGTGAACGCCTCACTTTGAACAATGATGTTGTGAGCTGACTTATGTTGCAATCTCAACGTCTGAGAATCAATGGACAGCTGAATGTGCGTCAGAAGCGTGCCGTATTGCCCCGCGCTGGTCAGCAGAAATGGCTTTTGAGGATTAATTTTGCTGTAGTCACAAGCGTAAGCGCGGTGCGTATGACCTGAAACGACAACGTCATAAGCTGTATCGAGTTTGTTCAATACAGGAACGATGTCGCCCGATAAACCAGAGCAAGCTGCATCATTATGGTTTCCCTGCACCAGGCCCCCTTCATGAATGACTAATACGAGCACCGACACGCCTTGAGCTTTCAACAGAGAAACCAAAGAATTTGCAGTTGCTGCTTCGTCTTCAAAGCGAAGACCTTTGATGCCCTCAGGTGTGACCATGGTTGGCGTACCCTTCAGCGTCATCCCAACAAAGCCCACTTTAATGCTGATGTTTCCCTGTTTAAATGTCTTGATACCGTAAGAGGGGAATAAGGTTTGGTTGTCCAGTTTTTTGACATTGGCTGCCAAAAACTCAAAATTGGCACCAGGGAATTGTGGATTGATTTGACAGGGCTCAATGCGCGTGAATTTAGCGCAGCCGCCTTTGCGCATGCGCAGCAGTTCGTCAGTTCCTTTGTCAAACTCATGATTGCCAACTGCGTTGAAATCGATGCCCATGGCGTTGACAGCTTCGATGGTGGGTTCATCTAAGAAAAGCGCTGAAGTCAAGGGGCTGGCGCCAATCATGTCGCCCGCAGAAACCACAGCATGGTGTGGATTTAATTTTTTGTAATGCTGAATGGCTGCAGAAAGGTAGGCTGCGCCCCCGGCAGGTACTTCTTTCTGAATACCATCGATTCTCTCTCTTATGCTTAAATGGGGCGGCTCTAAATGTCCATGCAGATCATTGAATGCCAAAATACTGATATTGAAATTAGAGGGAGATGCAACGGGCTGCTCATTCATTGGCGCACAGGCACTGAGGAAAACCAGGCTGAATGCAAAGAGCCGAGAGACAAATGTATAAATTTTCATGCCAACTTCTCAATCAAAGCTTGGCCCATTTTGATTCTTTGGCCTGTTGCAATTCCCTCGGCCAGCTTGAATCCTTTGGGGACAAAAACCAAAATGGTGGACCCATGTTGAAACCACCCTAACTCTTGTCCCTTGTAAGTTTGCAGGGCACAAGGAATTTCATTGGGGCCTGTGTAGTCCACATGAAACAAAAGATTGACAGCATGGAGGCGCAAACTTGCCACCAAAATGGCAGCAACGGGAACCATGATCAATGGCTTTCCATCTTCCAATTCAAAGTTCAGAACTGCGCGTTCGTTTTTGCAGAAAAGTTGTTCAACCCTTTTGAGTGCGATGGGGTTGACGTTCCAAGTGTCGCCCGCAATGTGGGTCACGTGTGTCAGTGTTGCATTGGCAGGCGCATGAAAACGGTGGTACATGCTGGAAGTCAGTCGAAGTGTGACGTAAGTGCCGTTTTTCAAAGACTCTACCAACTCACCGGTTCTGGGCGTAAATCCCATTAGGCTGGAAAGGCTGTAAGGAAAGCCCTTGGCTTGAAATACTTGGGTGTGATCGATGGTGCCGCATTCACCCACGATCGCATCGCAGGGGCTGCTCAAAATATTTGCGCGCATGTCGATGGTGCGTGCACCTGGTTTCAATTCACGGATGAAGCAATCATGCATGCTGTCGAATTTTGACTTTGCAGCTTCACTCAAATCTAAATCTGAAAAAAGCTTCCAAATACCAATTGACACATCGCGAATGATGGGATTTCGGATCTGACTCCACCATCCAATGAATCGTGTCATGGTGATGCGTGGATTTAAATACAAAGATGACTTCTGTGGCCCATTTTCTGATTCAACGTGTCTTTACAAATAGCTCTAACCCTTGGTGCACTTGCTTTTTCATTGCCTTATGTCAAAAGGCGCTTAGAGCTTTCGCGTGCCAAACACCCCTCATTGACAGGCCACTCCAGAATGGCCAAAAGAGTGGTCTCGCTTTTGCCAGGCTACGAATTCAATGAAAAGCAATTTTTCTCATGTGATGGCGCACCTGATGCCGTCGCAAACAACAGAAAGACTGCTTTCTACCAATTGGCGCATTTGCTTCAAACGCGTCATGAAAAGAGCATTGCTTTGACTGCAGAAGCCCGTGAAATCATTTCAGATTTACAATTCACAGGCGCCTATCGCGTTCCGTTTCAGTTCAGCCCATTGGTGCGTCAACACTTGAAAGTTGGTGCCTTTATACAGTCGGCAGATGGCGTATTTGTGACAGACCAAGATGGCCAACACTTTTATGACCTCACCGGCTCTTATGGTGTCAATGTTTTTGGTGCAGATTTTTACAAAGCATGCATGAAAGAGGGTTCCGAGCGGGTTCAGGCTGTGGGCGCAACGCTTGGCGCATATCACCCGTGTGTTGCCTACAACGTCAAAAGGCTAAAGGAAATTTCTGGACTGGATCAAGTGTCATTTCACATGTCCGGAACAGAAGCTGTGATGCAGGCTGTGAGGTTGGCAAGGTATCACACAGGGCGAAAAAATTTGGTCAGATTTTGTGGCGCTTATCACGGCTGGTGGGAGGATGTCCAACCAGGACCCGGTAATCCAATGCCGCCGCGAGAAACTTACACACTGAGAGACATGCATGAGAACTCTCTCAAAGTACTTAGAACTCGAAAAGACATCGCTTGTGTTTTGATCAACCCGCTTCAAGCTCTTCACTTAAACCAAGGTGCACCCGGGGATTCATCCCTGGTGGACAGCAGTCGAAAAGCATCTTATGACCGAGTGGCGTATACAAATTGGTTAAAAAAATTACGCGAAGTTTGCACTGAACGAAAAATAGTGCTGATTTTTGATGAGGTATTTTTGGGTTTTAGACTGGCCAAAGGTGGCGCCCAAGAGTATTTTGGTGTGAAGGCAGACATGGTGACATACGGTAAAACACTGGGAGGTGGCTTCCCAGTCGGCGTTGTATGTGGTCGGTCTGACTTGATGAAACGTTTTCGTCCAGAACGGCCTGCTGACATATGTTTTGCCAGAGGAACCTTCAATGCACACCCCCATGTCATGGGGGCGATGTCGGTTTTTCTTGAAAAAATTGAAACTTCGCAGATTGCGTCTGTCTATCAAAATCTAGACACAACTTGGAATCAGCGAAGAGAGCGGTTCAACGAAGTCATGATAGAAAAAGGTTTCCCTTTGCGTGCAGCCAACATGTCAAGCGTTTGGAGTTTGTATTACACGGATCCAAGTCGGTATAACTGGATGCTGCAGTACTACCTTCGCGCGGAAGGCTTGGCCCTCAGTTGGGTGGGAACAGGTCGTTTAATTTTCAGCTTGAATTACAGTGACAGTGATTTTGAGGAAGTCATTGCGCGTTTTGTGAAAGCCTGTGACAAGATGAAAGAGGCTCAATGGTTTTGGGCGCCACCTGAACTCACCAACAAGGGCATTCGAAGGAATATTTTGAAAGAAATGTTCGCTAAGCGTAGCGCAATTTCTGCTTAAAAGCGCATGCCAAAGGTCAAGCTGGCTTCATGGTAGTTGATTTTCTGTGAAGCCTTGTCTTGTCTAGCGCTGGTCACTACATCGCTAAGGTGGATGGCGCCTAACTTGTAAGATAGGCGAGTGAAATAGTCTTTCAAAAAGTCAAGCTCCAATCCGCCAGCGACATCGATGTTGGTGCCAGCCAAGTGAAATTTATCGTTCCGAACTTGGCCAAGCATGGTCATGGTGATGTTACTTTTAGGAATCACAATGCCAGCACCTACAAGGGTAAATACACGCGCTTTGAAATTGCCGAGTCCCTGCGTCAATGGATATTTTTTTTCAAACTCTAAGCTAAGCACATTCAAGCCGTCTGTGTGCTCATAGTGCATGAACGAAGGAGACAGAAATTGCTGTCCATTGTCAGGGTATGAATTCTGCGAATATCGACCTGATGCTTTAACCGATTGGCCATCTTGCACGACATATTTCATATGGTCTAAATTCAATGCGATGGCATAGTCCGCATCCAATTGACGCGCAATTCTGACGTTGGTTTGCGGAATCGTTATTTTCCCTGGGTTTAAGTAGGTGTTAAAGAGTGTTTGGAGTGTCAGCGTTTTTTGTGTATCAGCAGCGCGAACGCCATACAGTGTGAAGTCATGATCTACCCCCTTGAAGTGGATGTCGCTTTTGCCATAGCCTTCATTGTTCCAGCCCCACTCAATTGACCAATTCTGAATTGGCGTCGCGTTGATGTTGATGTCAGCGGCGTGAGCGCCAAAGGCAATGAAGCTAAATGCACAGGCACCAATTATTTTGAAGCAAGTTGTCATTGATGGTTTCTCTGAATGGATTGTCGTCAACGTGTTAATTTTGAATGGCAATTTTGATCACGCGCTGAGGCTGTAGTTCATAGCCTGGACAATCGTATCGTTCAATGTCTTCCCCTGAAATGGGAAAAGCGCCGCAATTCGAAAATTTACGAAATGGTGAGGAATAGACACCACATTCAAATTGCCCATTGTCAATCGGCTCTAAAAATACGCATTGCTGATTCAAACAACAGTTGCCACATTTCGTACAGGAACCCGTGATTCGACTGGACACATTCAGCCGACATTTAAAAATAGTTTCAAAGTATCTCTGAACAGGGCCTTGTGATAGAGCTTGATGATGAATTTTAAGTTTTCTAAGAGTGTCGCCATAACGGGTGAAGTATTTGGGCTTTAAAAAAATGATTCCAAATAATAGTGGCAGGAATGGCATTGCTAGCCTTGCCAATAACAGTAAAGTCTTCGCAGGAAGTTGGTTGAGATGAGGATTCAAAATAAAGTCTAAAAATTGAATAAGAAAACTTGATCAGCTAACGTTGAAAATAGAGAACGCCAATTTGACCGGAAGTCATGTCTCTTGCACTCTGAGATTTTCGAAGTTCCGCAATGGGTTGTGAAAATGCAAACGAGGTGTACCAGGCCCAATGCTTTGACAAAGATTGCTTGAAGGTCAAACCAGCACCTATTTTTTCAAATCCAGTTGGAACATGCGATGGCACTGCTGGCGCGTACTTGATGCCTGAATTGCGCCAGTGTTCTGCAGTTGCCCATGTGCTGTCCACATGCAGTATCAATTCACTCTCTTTGAAAACTGGCCAAACGTACGACAAGCCTAAATTTAAAGTAGTGCTGTCACCTTTGTTCAAGATGTCTTGTGTCCAATCTAAATTCATTCGCCAATTTCGGCTTATTTTGCGGTTGAGCATGACGCGTGTGCGGATTGTATTTTTCCCGCTTTCAAATGCATCAAAAGACTCACCTGTGCTGACGTTGTGCCCCCGAAATGAAAGGCCTATATTCAAATCGGGTTCATCCAACAACTGATAGCTCAGTGTGGGTTCGTTGCCAAATTGCCCCAAATTCCGCCAAGCCCTGCCATCACCTATGCCCAGTTGCCATTTGCCATAACGAAGCCCTATGACAGGTCTTACTTTGACAGTCTGGTCAAAATTCGCGAGGTCATTTGATTTGACTCTTGTTCCGAGTGTGTAAAAAAATTGATCAGACGTTGGCTCTGGCAGAGTTGCTTCCTCGTGCTTGCTTTGTGCGTGAATCCCGAGTGAAAAACAAACTAAGCACAAAAAAATGGCAGAAAAAGACAAGCGAACTTCAAGACATTTGATTTTCAGTTTGATCTTCTGAGGGTTCATGCATGTTTTTATACAGCGTGCAAATTAATTTTATGTGACAAATTTGTGCGTGATGCAGTGCGCATTCGTCATCAATTTGCCATCAATTTCCGCGAACATTCAAGCAGAGGAAATGAAAAATGACAACTCAATCAAATTTAGATGCAGAACAGTTGCGCAAAATTCGAGAGGACATACTTGACTCTATCGATGAAGAGCTAGAAATGGCCCTTGAAGACGGTGTCAATGAAAACGACCCCCTGGCAAACTCAGATGAAAAGCTGGCAAGAGCGAACTATTTCCGAGAGCTTCTGAGATTGCAAGGTGAGTTGGTGAAACTCCAGGACTGGGTTGTCGCTACCAAACAAAAGGTCGTGATTCTTTTTGAGGGCCGAGATGCGGCAGGTAAGGGCGGTGTCATCAAAAGAATTACGCAACGTTTAAATCCACGTGTATGCCGTGTGGCTGCGCTGCCAGCGCCTAACGACCGTGAAAGAACCCAATGGTACTTTCAACGCTATGTCTCTCATTTGCCTGCGGCCGGTGAAATCGTTCTGTTTGACCGGAGCTGGTACAACCGTGCTGGTGTTGAAAAGGTCATGGGATTTTGCAATGAGGACGAATACGAGGAATTTTTTCGCTCCGTTCCAGAATTTGAAAAGATGTTGGCTCGCAGCGGCATCACTTTATTGAAATATTGGTTCTCTATCACAGATGATGAGCAGCATGCGCGTTTTTTGGGCCGAATTCATGACCCCCTGAAGCAATGGAAACTAAGTCCAATGGACCTCGAAAGTAGAAGGCGGTGGGAGGATTACACCCGCGCAAAGGAAACAATGCTTGAACGAACTCACATACCTGAAGCACCATGGTGGGTTGTTCAGGCAGTCGACAAGAAACGTGCGCGTTTGAATTGCATCGATCACCTGCTGAGCCAATTCGATTACCACGAAATTGAACATTCAGAAATCGAGATGCCCGCTCGCGTTCGCAATCCTGATTACATCCGCCATCCAGTACCCGACAACATGGTTGTCCCGGAAAAATATTAATTTCATTAAAGGTGAATACTTTGAAAACTACCCATGCTCGCCGTGACTTTTTAATCAAAGTCAGTTCAATTTCAGCCGTTTTATCGACTGGCGGAATTCTCAGCGCCTGTGGCGGTAACGAATCTCCCATGGTCAATTTTGATTTTGGTGTAGCCAGTGGTGATCCGCTGAGCGACAGTGTTATTTTGTGGACCCATGCCAAGTACCAAGACCTTTCAGATGCAGTGCCATTGAC
>RFVJ01000390.1 GCA_009928125.1 Betaproteobacteria bacterium | reverse complement strand
TGGTCGATGGCAATGGCCGGTGGCACCCCTTCCACCTTGTCCACCGCCGGCTTGTCCATGCGGTCTAGAAACTGCCGCGCGTAGGCACTGAAAGTTTCCACATAACGCCGCTGCCCCTCGGCATACAGCGTGTCAAACACCAAACTCGACTTCCCCGACCCGCTGGGCCCAGTGACCACGGTCAACTCCCCCGTACGGATGTCCAAATCAATGTTTTTGAGGTTGTGCTGACGAGCACCGCGAATCTTGATCAAACCGTTGGACATAAGGGCAAGCTATGAAGGTGGAGGCCCAACATTCTAGGCTTGCATCATCCGTTTAATCGGGGTCAGATCACAATTAAATGGGTCCGAGTGAGGCTATCTCAAACAATTGGGGTCAGATCAACATTAATTTTGTCAATCGAAGTGGGAGAAGACCCAAGGGGGCTTCCTCATCTGGGGTACCAGAAATCGTTCAGCCCCCTTGGGTCTTCTCCCACTTCGATTGGAAATTAATGTTGATCTGACCCCAATTGTTCAGTGCAATGTCACTCGATGACCTACACCAAACCTTTGACAAAGCGATTCAAGCTTTTTATCTAAGGTCCAAAGCTCGACATAGGGCGTGATGACAGTTGAGACAAGAAGAATCAAGTCTACGATGCCGCAACCAAGGCCATGGAGTTTTTCAAATTCAATGAATTTTCTGACTTCAGTCAAGCTGGCCTGTTTGGTTATTTGCAAAAATTCAACCTTGCTTAAGGTTTGAATCCGAGGCTCTGTCAATGAGCCGCAAGTTAATTCGGCAAGCACCATGGGGTGGGTCAATGCTCTATCGTTTTCAATCAGCGCAATGAGGCTTTCATTGCGACTGCGAAAATGAGAAACCCATACCGAAGTATCAATGAGCACAGATCTCATGTCAGGTTTGTCCGCGCTGCCTAGGTATGTCTTGCATGTTAGGGTTTGATCCACCCAACGCTGCCAAGCGCTTACCCATTTCTACACGCACAAATGTTTTCAGGGCTTCCTGGACAAGATTGGTACTGCCTATGGTGGGGCCAGCGAGTTCTAGTGCTTTTGCGTACAACTCGTCATCAATGGTGACTGTCGTTTCCATCGTCGCTCCTTGAAGCAAAATGGACTTCATCGTACAGCCAATGTTTGCTTTAAAGAAGTTTCTTTTTGAAGTGTCATTGTTGCCTTGAGTAGATCAGCAAACATCTTCTCGCGATGTCGCTCTTAAAACAAGAGCATGCAAACAAATGCAAGCGCTTATTTGATCTGGCTGACCCCGATTAAATCAAAACAAGGGTTTTCGCCGAAAGATAGCATTGCCAGCTGCTACCAGAGGCAAGCCAACAGCCAACGCGTTGGACACTCGCCCCCAAGATTGCATATCCCCTGCCTTTGCAGCCAGGGCACATGTCGTCGCAATTACAAGTAACAGCGAGTCAA
>RFVJ01000389.1 GCA_009928125.1 Betaproteobacteria bacterium | reverse complement strand
TCAATGCGGTAGGAGTGCTATGAATTCACCTGTCTTTGGATGGTTTCAAATCATTCGCCTTGGCCTCATTCAAGCTTGCTTAGGTGCTGTGGTGGTGGTGACCACTTCCACACTCAATCGCATCATGGTGGTGGAGTTGGCATTTCCAGCTTTGCTGCCTGGCGCTCTGGTGGCGTGGCACTACGCGGTGCAAATGGTGCGCCCCCGAATGGGCTACGGTGCAGACAAAGGCCGACGCAGCACGCCTTGGATGATGGGCGGCATGGTGGTGCTGGGCGTTGGAGGTGTGATGGCTGCTGTGTCCACCATTTGGATGGCCACTGAGCCTGCCATGGGCATTGGCTTGGCCGTGTTGTCCTTCAGCTTGATTGGTTTGGGCGTGAGTGCCTGTGGCACCTCCTTGTTGACCTTGATGGCCAAGCAAGTGCCAGATCAAAAGCGCGCACAAGCAGCAACCACTGTGTGGCTGATGATGATTATGGGCTTTGCCATCACGGCAGGCGTAGTGGGCAAATTGATTGATCCGTACACCCCTGAGATTTTGTTGAAAGTGTCTGCCAGTTTGAGTCTGTTGACCACTTGCATCACTGCGCTGTGTTTGTGGCGCCTTGAAAGTGCATCCGCTGTATTGGCGGCAGAAAACAAAGCGTCTGCGGCAGACTTCAAGCAAACCTTCAAAGAAGTGTGGTCAGAGCCTAAGGCCAGAACATTCACCATCTTTGTGTTCTTGTCCATGCTGGCCTACAGCGCTCAAGACTTGATTTTGGAGCCCTTCGCTGGCGCCATTCATGGCATGTCACCCGGCAAAACCACACAGCTCTCGGGTTGGCACCACATGGGGGTGCTCATTGGCATGCTGTCGGTGGCTGCGGCCAGTTCGCGTTGGGTGGCTGGTCGATTGGGTTCAGTGCAAGCTTGGATGGTGGGCGGCTGTGTGTTCTCAGCTGTTGCCACGGTCGGTTTGTCATCCTCTGCCTTGATCAACATGACGGAAGCTTGGCCCCTTAAAGCCAATGTGATTTTCTTAGGCGTGGCCAATGGTGCTTTCTCCATCGCAGCCATCGCCACCATGATGCGCTTGGCAGGTGAGGGTGGGCCTGGCCGTGAAGGCACACGCATGGGTTTGTGGGGTGCTGCACAAGCTGCGGCATTTGGTTTGGGTGGCCTGGTGGGCACCGGTGCCAGCGATCTAGCGCACGCACTGCTTCAAGATTCTCGATCAGCCTATGTGGCTGTATTTGCATTTCAATCCCTGATGTTTTTGGCCTCTGCAGTGGTTGCCATGCGCATGCGTGCAGGTGACGTGAAGCCTTCCGAAATGTCTCTCGACAACTCAGTCCTCTTGAAAGGTGGATCTGCATCATGAGCCAAACAGATTACGATTTTGTCGTGGTGGGAGGCGGCCCTTCAGGCGCCACCGCTGCCAATGATTTAGCCCGCGA
>RFVJ01000388.1 GCA_009928125.1 Betaproteobacteria bacterium | reverse complement strand
CCACTGATGTTTGTGGTGCGCAAGCCAGGTCAGAGCGTTGAGAAAGAAGAGATCCTGTCTTTCTTGGAAACCAAAGTGGCCAAGTGGTGGGTGCCCGATGACGTGATCTTTTTAGAGTCCCTGCCTGTCGGTGGTACCGGTAAAGTTCAAAAGGGTGACCTCCGCAAAACTTATGGCGGTGTGTTCAGCTAACGGAAGACATCAATGAAGCGTTACCGCCAGCTGCTGTGGTGTTGACGCTGATAGAGCGCTCTTGAACCAAGCGTGAAAGTGGGAGGTCTAGCGTGCCAGGTTGAAGCCCAACCAGGCTGGCCAAAGGACCTTCCCTTTGAGACAAAAACTGAGAAAATTTTAAAATTTCCTCGGTTGAGCCATGCATCAAAACTGCTTGAGTCTTGGGAAGTTGATCTCTGGTTTTGAAGCTGATGATGTCTTGCACAGCCATGGGCAACGTGGAAACGAAGGATTGCAAGTCCTTCAAAACAATTGCCTTAGAACCAATGGCACAAACCGCCGCCAGTTGAATAAGTAAATCGTCTTCCCAGGATGCTTGAGTGCCTATGCTGCAAAGAACATGAGGCCTTGCGTTGACAAAATACTGGTTAATTTCACCCGTAGGCCCTTTCATCTCGGCGATAAGCCCCGCAGGGTTGCAAGCCGAAAATCGCGCGCACATTTGTGCAAGTTGTGTGCGGTGATTTGAAATTGCCCAGTTGTAAAGTGCTTCTAGCGCTTTTGTTGTAGGGGGGAGGGTGCTTCCCCCCACGCGTTGAACACTGCGCAATGCCGCATCATCAGGACATGCAGACAACAGACGCAACAAATACAAAGGGCCGCCAGCTTTGGGGCCTGTACCCGATAAGCCATCGCCACCAAAAGCTTGAACGCCGACGACGGCTCCTACCATGTTTCGGTTGACATACACATTGCCCGCATGAACAGTTTGGGTCATTTTTTGAACTGCTTCATCGATGCGAGAGTGCACACCAAAAGTCAGGGCATAGCCAGTTGCGTTGATGTCGAGTAGCAGTTGATCGAGGTCAGTTCGTGCGTAGCGCAGCACATGCAAGACAGGACCAAAAATTTCATTGGGTGCATCTTGGATGCTTTCGATCTCGATGATGGTGGGGGTAACATAGGTGCCAGTCAGATCACTCCCATTTCGATGCTGAAGACGGTGTACGCGTCTCCCCATGCCTTCAAGTTCTCTGATGTGTGACTCAATTTTTTCTTGCGCTTTGACGTCAATGACGGGTCCCACGTCGGTTTCCAGTAAGGCTGGATGGCCCATGGTTAACTCTGCCATGCCGCCTTTGAGCATTTCGATGGCTGGATCCGCAACTTCATCTTGAATGCACAAAATTCGAAGGGCAGAGCAGCGTTGTCCGGCTGCCTCAAAGGCAGAGG
Organism: Betaproteobacteria bacterium; assembly: GCA_009928125.1. Taxonomy (GTDB): domain Bacteria; phylum Pseudomonadota; class Gammaproteobacteria; order Burkholderiales; family Burkholderiaceae_C; genus Limnohabitans_A. Next base: position 36 of record RFVJ01000388.1, on the reverse strand, counting down.
TCAAGGCGTCACCAATCACTTGCTCGAGCAAGGCGG
>RFVJ01000387.1 GCA_009928125.1 Betaproteobacteria bacterium | reverse complement strand
GGGAAAACTTTGCCAGTCACTGCGCCCCAGGCGTCCAAGAAATTCAGCAAGATGGGTGCAGCGGTACCAGCAACACCGTCAATGCGTGCGTCGCCTTCGTAAGTGACTTTGCGACCTGGCGTGCAAACCGTTGACTCAATGGTGGCGCCCGTGTTGACGTTGTGAATGCGAACGGTGGTGGTGCCTTCTTGCGCTTCAATCAGTCCTTGCTCAATTGCAAAGGGTGCGACGCCGGCCAACATGTTGCCGCAATTAGGCCGTGTGTCGACAGACTGGTGACCTACGCCAACTTGCGCAAACAAATAATCCAAGTCACAGCCGGGCTTTTGGGAAGGCGAGACGATGGCGACTTTGCTGTTCAAAGTGCTGCCTCCGCCCAGTCCATCCAGTTGCAAAGGATCGGAGGCGCCAATCGCGCCAATCAAGGCTTGATCGCGTTCAGCATCGTTGTCTGGTAGCCATTCACGAAGAAAGAAAGGCCCACGAGACGTTCCTGCGCGCATCAACACGCATGGGATGTTGCGATGGGTCATCATCAATCCGCTTGCAGTTTGGCGCGTTGAACGACGCTTCGCCATTTGGCCAGATCTTTTTTAACCAAATCACCCAGCTGCTCGGGGGTGCCCGACTCAACGTCGGCACCATGGCCTTCCAAACGTTTGATGATTTCAGGATCGGCCAGCGCTTTGTTCAAGCTTTGATTCAGTTTGGCAATGGTTTCTTTGGGCGTTTTAGCGGGTGCAAAAAAACCGTACCACTGTTCTACATCGACGCCGTCAATGCCCTGCTCTTTCAGAGTGGGAACGTTAGGCAAGACACTTGAGCGTTTCGCGCCCGCAATGGCCAGGCCGTTGAGTTTGCCTGATTTGATGTAAGGCAAGGCTGTAAAAAGACTGGGGAACATCAATTGGGTTTGACCTCCAATGGTGTCTGTAATGGCTGGTGCTGAGCCTTTGTAGGGCACATGCAGGGGTTGCGTTTGGGTGGTCAGTTTGAACAACTCTGCCGTGAAGTGGGGTGCTGTGCCATTGCCAGCAGAGGCAAAGCTGTAAGCGTCAGGCTTGTCCTTAAGCAACTTGACCAATTCCTTGACATCTTTGGCCTTCACTGTGGGGTTGACGACCAAAACAGTGGGGGAGTAACCGACCAGGCCCACTGGCTCAAAGTCTTTGATGGGGTCGTAACGCAATTTTTGCAAGGCAGGGTTCATGCTGTGCGTCGCAATGTAACCAAACATCAAGGTGTTGCCGTCGGGTGCTGCGCGTGCAACGTACTCGGCCGCCAAAGCGCCGTTGGCGCCTGCTTTGTTTTCCACAATCACGGTTCGACCCAGCAGCACACTCATTTTTTGTCCAACCGTGCGTGCCATGGCATCGTTGCCACCGCCGGCCGCTGTCGGAACGACGATGGTGATCGGTTTGTCGGTTTGAGCCCAAACGGCCATTGC
>RFVJ01000386.1 GCA_009928125.1 Betaproteobacteria bacterium | reverse complement strand
TTGAGAACTTTCTGGCGTCCGGCATTGGCCGTCGCATGGGTGGTGGTTTACGCCTTCTTCTTTGCCTTGATGTTGGGTGGTTTTGCAGGCTTGACGCCTGTTGAGACAGCGCGTTGGGGTGGCTTGCCCCTCACCCTGCTTTTGGCCAGCGTCAGTTTGGTGGTGGCTTTCCCATTGGCGATATTGCTGGCCTTGGGCCGCCAGTCTGACTTGCCCGCCATTCGCACTTTGTGCGTGGTCTTTGTCGAGTTTGTTCGCGGCGTGCCACTCATCTCGGTGCTGTTCATGGCATCGTTCATCTTGCCTTTGTTCATGCCCCAAGGCACCAAGATCGATGTCTTGGTTCGCGTGCTCATCGGCATGACCTTGTTCACGGCTGCCTACTTGGCAGAGGTGATTCGGGGCGGTTTGCAAGCTTTGCCAAAAGGACAAGTGGAAGCGGCACATTCACTGGGCCTCACTTACTGGCAAATCCAACGCATGATTGTGCTGCCCCAAGCGCTGCGCTTGGTGGTGCCCGCCATCGTGAACACCTTCATCGGCGCTTTCAAAGACACGTCCTTGGTCACCATCGTGAGCTTGTACGACCTCACAGGTGCTGTGCAATTGGCGCTGGGCGATGCCGACTGGCGCAAGTTTTTCATCGAAGGCCAATTGTTTGTGGCCGCCATTTACTTCATCGCATGCTTTGCGATGTCACGCTACAGCCAATGGCTGGAATCCCATCTGAATACTGGAACACGGTCAGGCTCTGGCAAAAGTACCTTGATTCGCTGCATCAACCGTTTGGAAGTGCACCAAGCAGGCACCCTCAAGGTAGACGGCACCGAGCTGTCCGACGACGTCAAGTCGATTGAAGCGGTGCGCCGTCAAGTGGGGATGGTGTTCCAGCAGTTCAACTTGTTTCCGCACCTCACCGTTTTGGAAAACCTCACGTTGGCCCCCATGTGGGTGGGCAACGTGCCCAAGGCCGAAGCTGAAGAGCGCGCCATGCAACAGCTCAAACGCGTGCGAATTGCCGAACAGGCCAACAAATACCCGCTGCAATTGTCGGGTGGTCAGCAGCAGCGTGTGGCCATTGCACGCTCTTTGTGCCTCACACCCAAGATCATGTTGTTTGATGAGCCCACTTCAGCGCTCGACCCCGAGATGATCAATGAAGTGCTGGATGTGATGGTGGAGTTGGCCAACCATGGCATCACCATGATTTGCGTCACGCACGAGATGGGCTTTGCACGTTCTGTGGCCGACCGTGTGATCTTCATGGACCAAGGTCAAATCGTGGAACAAAACACCGCCACCGAGTTCTTTGCCAATCCAAAGAACGAGCGCACGCAAGACTTCTTGTCCAAAATCCTGGCGCACTGATGTCCTCCAAAGACAAGCCCGTCGGCCCTGCCGGCGGGCTTTCCTTTTTAGACACGCGTGGCGATGCACTGCCCCGCCCTCA
>RFVJ01000385.1 GCA_009928125.1 Betaproteobacteria bacterium | reverse complement strand
TTGCGCGATCACATCGCCAAAGAAATTGGTCCCATTGCCAAGCCCAAAGACATTCGCTTTGGCGAGAACTTGCCGAAGACACGCTCTGGCAAAATCATGCGCCGTTTGCTGCGCAGCTTGGCGAAAGGCGAAGAAATCACGCAAGACATCAGCACCTTGGAAAATCCAGCCATCTTGGGTCAGTTGGGTCAGGCGTATTGATCAGGGCTTGGGGCCCATGACAACGCCTTCGCGTCTTGGGTCAGCGCCACCAAAGAAGCCTGTTGGCGTCACTTCAATAGCTTGGAGGCCACTGGGCAAGGGGGTTTCTCGCACGTCATGTCCTTTGCCCTGAAGAGCCTTGATCGTGCTTTCTGGAAAACGTTTCTCTTCCAAGATGGTTGGGCCGTTCAATGAACTGAAGTTGGGCAAGCTGATGGCTTGCTGGGTGTTCAAGCCCCATTGCAAAGTGCCGATCAACAGCTTGCCGGTGTAGTGAATGATCACGGCGCCACCTGGACTGCCACCGGTCATTTTCAGTTTGCCTGAGTCCTTTTCAAACACCAACGTAGGCGACATAGAAGAGCGTGGACGCTTGCCAGCTTCCACGCGGTTGGCAATGGGCAGACCCTGTGCATCGGTGGGTGTAAAACTGAAGTCGGTCAGTTCGTTGTTGAGCAAGAAACCACCATGGCGTCCTTGTCCTGAATTGACCATCAGTCTAGAGCCAAACACCGCTTCAATGGTGGTGGTCATGGCGACAGCATTGCCGTGCTTGTCAATCACGCTGATGTGACTGGTGCCGTATTCTTCTTGCGCCGGCATGGGTGCATAAGCGGTTTGGGTTCCTGCTGGATTGCCTGGCTGTGCCAACTTCATGCTTTGGTTGCCAATCAGGCTGCTGCGCTGTTTGAGATAAGTCGGATGCAACATGGTTTTCCAATCGCCGCCAGGCGCTTGAACAAAGTCGGGGTCGCCCACAAATTGCCCACGGTCTGCAAATGCCAATCGTGCAGCTTCTGTGTAGAAGTGCAACCAATCAGAGGAGGGCAGTCCTTGTTCAAGCGGCATCTTGCCTGCGGGCGTGTTGTTCAAAATGCCCAACATTTGACCGATGGCCAAAGTGCCTGAACTAGGTGGCGGAAAGCCGCAAAGCTGGTAGGTTTTGCCTGTGGTTTGCACTGCGTGATCAAAGCACAAGGGCTCGCGTTTTTTGGCTTTGTAATTTGCCAAGTCTTGCAGCGTCATGCTGCCCGGACTTGTGGGGTGCTGCCGAACTTTGTGCACCAAAGCTTCGGCCACTGGGCCTTGCTTTAGAGCTTGCGATCCTCGAGCAGCAATGTCACGAAAGATGGCTGCCAATTCTGGATTTTTCAGTACATAGCCGACAGGATGTGGCTTACCTTGATGATCATAAAAGTAACTTGCAGCCACCGGGTCTTTCATGAGGAAATTTTCAGAAAGCAGTGCTCTGTGCAAGTGCGGGCT
>RFVJ01000384.1 GCA_009928125.1 Betaproteobacteria bacterium | reverse complement strand
TCAATTTGTAGCCAGGGCGAATGCCTGCGTTTTCGTCGATGTTGATCGACAACGTGGCCACAGCACCATCAAAAGCCAATTGGATGTGCTTGTACTCGGATGGGGTGGTTTGGTAATTGACAATAGGCGCTGCGGTCATTGGGTTCTCCTTGGGGTGTCCTGAAAGTTCAGTGATTTCATAATTGCGGCCTGTGAATCCATTCAACCGCGTTGACATGCAGTTTATTGCATTAACTGAAGACACTCAACATGCAATTTAATGCATTTAATTAGTATTTACCCTAATTATTGAAAAATTCTGCGAGAACTATTCCACCCATTGAATCACTTTGCGTACTTCCGTTTTCAAGCGCTTGAAACTTTCCTCTGTGTTTTGCGCGCTGGTATCGATGCTGAGATCCGCTTTGGAATAAAACGCAGAGCGCCCTTCCAAAATGCGTTTCAAATCCTCCATGGCCTCTGGGCTGGCAGCCATGGGACGTAAATCACCTTGCGCCGCTACACGCGACATGTGGTCGTTGGCACTGGCTTGCAACCACACGGTGGTGCAGTGGGTCAGCAGCAAATTGAAATTGGCAGAATCTGACACCAAACCACCGGGTGTTGCGATGACCACCTCAGGATAAATTTGGATGGCTTCCTCCAAGGCGCGACGCTCGTAACGGCGGTAAGCATTGGCGCCATACAGGTTGTGAATTTCGCTGATTTGGCAACCCGCAAACTTTTCAATTTCGCGGCTCAGCTCAATGAAGGTAAAACCCAAATCATCGGCCAAACGTTGGCCCAGCGTGGTTTTGCCAGCACCTCGCAAACCAATCAAGGCAATGCGCGTACGGCGCGCGGTGGCGTCGCCACTCTCACCAAACATTTCGGTCAGCTGCACGCGCGCACGACGCAAATCAGCCTCTGTGCGTTTGCTCAGCAGTTCACGAATCAACAGCCATTCGGGCGAGCTGGTGCTGATGTCGCCCAACAGCTCTGCCAATGAACATTGCAATGCATGCGACACCTGCAGCAACACCAACACAGACACATTGCCTGTACCGTACTCCAAATTGGCCAAGTGACGCTCTGAGACATCTGCCGCCAAAGCCACTGCTTTGCGGGTCATGCCTTTGCGAGAACGCAAGTTGCGCACACGATCTCCCAGCGCCATTAAAAATGGGCTGCGCAGGGGCTCAAGTGAGGCACCCACTTCTACAAATGTGGTCGATGAGTCGGTCACCGAAATCTCCAAAGACAGTGAATTGGGAATGCTGGCGGTTCAAAATTAAGGGAAAACCCTGAATTTTGAATACAGACAAAACATGCACTTTATTGCATACTCACCCGCAAGCAAGATAGTGCATTTATACCGCGAGTTGCCCCAAAGCCCAAGCGTTTTAGTGCAGACCACCCTAATTTTTGATCAAGATCATGGAGACTCACATGACGCTACCCTCAGCCCCACCCGCGCAATTCAACTTCGC
>RFVJ01000383.1 GCA_009928125.1 Betaproteobacteria bacterium | reverse complement strand
TTGAAAAAGATGACCAAGGCAAACCTGACTTAGGCAAAAACCTGTTGGCAGCTGCTTACGGTGACGACAAAGTTGAGATTGCAGTGGGCCCAACGGCATCGCCTGTGGCCTTGGCCATGTTGCCTGTGGCCGAAGAGTACAAAAAGATTTTGCTGGTGGAGCCTGCCGTGGCCGACTCCATCACAGGCGACAAGTGGAACAAGTACATCTTCCGCACAGGTCGCAACAGCAGCCAAGATGCCATCTCCAATGCTGTTGCATTGGACAAAGCGGGTTACAGCATCGCCACCTTGGCACAAGACTCTGCGTTTGGTCGTGATGGTGTGAAGGCTTTCCGAGAGTCCTTGAAAACTGCAAAGCTGGTGCATGAAGAATATTTGCCACCCGCCACCACCGACTTCACAGCCGGTGCTCAACATTTGATCGACAAGCTCAAATCGCAACCCGGTCGCAAAATTATTTTCATCATTTGGGCGGGTGGCAATCCATTCAAAATTGCCGACATGGACTTGAAGCGCTACGGCATTGAAATCGCCACGGGCGGCAACATCCTCCCTGCCATGGTGGCTTACAAGCAGTTCCCTGGCATGGAAGGTGCGGCTTACTATTACTTCGGTATGCCCAAGAACACGGTCAACGACGCCATGGTGGCGCGTCATTACACGCAGTTCAAATCACCTCCAGACTTCTTTACAGCGGGTGGCTTTGCATCGGCCATGGCCTTGGTCACTGCTTTGAAGAAAACCAACGGCAACACCGATGCCAACACCTTGATCAGCACCATGGAAGGCATGAGCTTTGACACCCCTAAAGGCAAAATGACCTTCCGCAAAGAAGACCACCAAGCCATGCAAAGCATGTACCACTTCAAAATCAAAGTGGACCCTGCATTTGCGTGGGGTGTGCCAGAGTTGATTCGCGAAATCAAACCTGAAGAAATGAACGTACCCATTCGCAACAAACGCTAAGGTGAGCTCCCTTGGGCGTTCTGCAAACGCATGACCTCACCATCCGCTTCGGCGGACACGTGGCGGTCAATGCGGTCTCTTGTCGTTTTGAACCCGGCACCTTGACGGCCATCGTCGGCCCCAACGGTGCTGGCAAGACAACCTACTTCAACTTGATATCGGGTCAATTGCCGGCCAGTGAGGGGCGCGTCTTTTTAGAGGGCCAAGAGCTGACAGGCATGAGTGCCTCGGCCAGAACCCGTGCAGGGCTGGGCCGTGCGTTTCAGTTGGCGCATTTGCGAGGTCTCAATTTATGGTCAATTTGGCAAGACCACGTGCACCTGACGCAGCAAGCACAGGATATCTTGCAACAAGTGGCCATGCTTCATCAGGCGCAAGCCATCGTCTCTAGCTTGCCGCACGGCGATCAGCGTAAATTGGAAGTGGCATTGCTCATGGCGCTCAAACCCTCGGTGTACATGTTTGACGAACCCACGGCAGGCATGAGCCAAGATGAGGCGC
>RFVJ01000382.1 GCA_009928125.1 Betaproteobacteria bacterium | reverse complement strand
CCAAAACACCTTGGGGTCGAGTTCGTCCACCAACTCTTTGATGGGTTTGCGAATCAAATATTCTTGTTTCAAAGTTTGCACGCGTGTGTACTTGTCGTCGCTGATGCAAAACAGCACATCCGATACCGCCACCATGTGAATGCTTTGCCCCACTGAGGCCTGTAGCCAAGACAAGTACTGCACAGGTTGGCCATTGAGTTGCGCCGACAACACATGCAGCAGTTGCTGAACGGAGGGGCCGCCGACAGCATGACCGCCCCTAGAAGCTGTGAGCTCACTGTCTGCCGCCTCACCCACCCTTTGCATCAGGCGCTTTTGCAAACGTTCCGCTGTGACCCGCAGGCGCTCGGGCTCAGCGGGCTTGAGCACATAGTCCACCGCACCTTGCTCAAACGCATCCAAGGCGTACTGGTCGTAGGCGGTGATGAAGACCATCTCGGGCAACAAGGCATCGTCACCGACCTCAAGTTGTGCAATTTGTTTGGCGGCCCATTCTTTGCTTCGGCAACGATCTCCAAGCTGGGCCAAACCTGCGCCAGCCGCGCACGCAGTTGGTCGCGCATCAAGCGCTCATCGTCGGCAATGACAGCGCGCGCTGGGGTGTGGCCTTGCAAATTCATGATCAGGCATTGACAGTTTGCGCGTCAAGGGGAACCACGCGATAAGGCACCGACAATTTGGCCAAGGTGCCAGAACCCTCGTAGGGTTCCATGGCGCGAATGCTAAAGCTGGCTTGGTCACCGTACAGCAAGGCCAAGCGATCGCGAATGTTTTTCAAACCAAAGCCATGACCCGTTTGCGAAACCAAACCAGCTGAATCTGCAGGGTAATAGCCCACGCCTGTATCGCGTACGGTCACTTCCAATTGGCCATGGGTTACCTCCGCGCGAAGGGTCAACTTGCCACCTTCGGCTTTGGGCTCTAAGCCATGCTTGAAAGCGTTCTCCACCAAGCTGAGCACCATCATGTGCGGTAACTCGGCGGAATGAAGTCCTTCTGGAATGTCCCACTCAATTTGCAAGCGGTCTTCCATGCGCATTGTTTGAATGTCCAAATAGGGTCGGATGACGGCCAACTCTTGACCCATGTTGCGCAGTTTGGCGGTACTGGTTTCGCGCATAGAAGGCAAGGTGGCACGCAGCAAAGCGATCAAGCTTTTTTGCATCAGGCTGGCGCGAGGTGGGTCGGTTTCGATCAAATGGTCAATGGACGCCAAGGTGTTGAACAAAAAGTGGGGCTCCACTTGCGCTTGCATGGCAGACAAACGGGCTTCCACCAATTGGCGTTTGAGTTGTTCGGCCTCAGCCATGTACGTTGCGGCAGTGGCTTTTTCTTCGGCTTGCGTTTGCGACTTGAAGGTGACCTTGATGACGATCGAGGTCAAGATGAACAGAATTGCAACTTGCGGAATGTTCAAGATGCCTGCGGCCATCATGAGCAAAAACGACAAGCCCATGAACAGTTTCCAAC
>RFVJ01000381.1 GCA_009928125.1 Betaproteobacteria bacterium | reverse complement strand
CTGCACGAAGAAGTGGCGCGCCGTATGGCAGAGCGTTTGGCGTTCATCACACTGCAACCACAGTCTTGGGTGTGCTGGGATCCTGTGCGGGCAGGCCTGAATGCCTTGGCTTTGCTCAAGCAACGCTATCCCAAGGCCAAGGGCTTTTTGAATGCGCAACGGCCCAGCGAAGCCGTTCAAGTGCAAACCTGGGCACGCAAGCCCTGGTGGCAACCAGCTGCTTGGTTTGAATCACGCTTGCAAACCAAGCCCTTTGAGGACCACAGCATCGACCTGGTGTGGGCCAACATGTTGTTGCACCAAGCCTCACAGCCAGAAGCTTTGCTGGCGCAGTGGCATCGTGCTTTGTCGGTCAATGGCTTTGTGATGTTCTCATGTTTAGGACCCGATACCTTGATCGAGTTGCGCGCCGCTTATGCAAAAGCAGGCTGGTCCATGCCCGCGCATGAGTTCACCGACATGCACGATTGGGGTGACATGCTGGTTCATGCGGGCTTTGCCGAACCCGTGATGGACATGGAAAAAATCACGTTGACTTATGCAAGTCCTGACAAACTGCTGGAAGATTTGCGCAGCATGGGCCGCAATTTTCACGTGCACCGATTTGGCGGCTTGCGCGGCAGGGTTTGGTTGAAGCAACTGCATTCAGTTTTGTTAAGTCTGGCCAAACCAGATGCAGACGGTCGCTTGGCCCTGACCTTTGAAGTGGTCTATGGCCATGCCTTGAAACCGCAACCTCGCTTGAAAGTCGCGACCGAAAGTCAAATCGGTTTGGACGACATGCGCCAAATGCTCAAACAAGCGCGCGCACCGCATTAATCAGAATCCTCACTCACCATGACCGAAGTCGATCTGTACAACCTGAGTCCCACGGCACGTTTGCTGTGTGTCGGTTTCTTCATTGCGGTGGTGCCCTTGTTGTTGACCCTGTACAAAAACCGCGGTCGTCATGTGAATTTAAAAATGCGCGCCTTGGTGGTGCTGACCTTGTTCCTGACCTTTGACTTGGTGATGTTTGGTTCGTTCACGCGACTCACCGACTCTGGATTGGGTTGCCCCGACTGGCCAGGGTGTTATGGCCATGCCAGCCCCATTGGCGCGGACGATCACATTGATGCGGCTGTGGCTGTCATGCCAACCGGCCCCGTGACGCACAACAAAGCGTGGATTGAGATGATCCACCGGTATTTGGCCATGTCGGTAGGATTTTTGATTTTGGTTTTGGCCGTTGCAAGTACTTGGCAAAAAATCAAAGGCCAAGTTTTCGATCAAGATGCTTGGCAGGTTCGCCCCTTCTGGGCTTGGTTAACACTGGTCTGGGTTTGCATGCAGGGTGCCTTTGGTGCATTGACCGTCACCATGAAATTGTTCCCTGCCATTGTCACGCTGCATTTGTTGGGCGGCATTGGATTGTTGGTGCTGCTGAGTGCGCAAGTGGCATGGGTGCCTTCTGTGCAACGCGAAGTCATGCC
>RFVJ01000039.1 GCA_009928125.1 Betaproteobacteria bacterium | reverse complement strand
AGGCCGCTGCAGCGGCCTTTTTTCATGCGGGCGTGCAGCCCTTGTGCTGGGCGGTAGTTGGCAGATCACTTGGGTTCGCAAACCCAAATGCTCGGCCAAGTCTGACAAGATCAACCAGCCCTCGCCTTGGGGTTCTAGGTGCGCTGCCAGTCCTGCCAAGAAGCCCTTCAGCATGGCGCTGTTTTCATCGTAGATGGCCCGTTCAATCGGAGCGCTGGCACGTGCGGGTAACCAAGGCGGGTTGCAAACGATCAGAGGTGCTTTGCCTTCGGGAAAGAGGTTGGCTTGCACCAATTCAACTTGGTCATTCAGGCCCAAGCGCTGGACATTGTCTTTCGCACAAGACAAGGCACGGAGATCGAGATCGGTACCCACCACGCGTTTGACACCTCGCTTGGCCAACACGGCTGAGAGAATGCCTGTGCCCACGCCAATGTCAAAAGCCAAGGCTTTGCTTGGCAGAGGTGCGTCGGCCACCAACTGAATGTACTCACCGCGTACAGGCGAGAAAACGCCGTAGCTGGGGTGAATGCGATTGTGGGGTGCGCTGCCCAGCGCAGAGATCGCCATGCCTTTTTGTTGCCATTCATGTGCACCGACCAATCCCAGCAGTTCACGCAAAGAGGTGACGCAGCCTGTGGTGCCTGCCGGCCCCCAAGCTGCTTTCATGGCGTCGCGCCAATCGGGTGCGCGGCGCAGGCTGATCTGTCGATCTGGATTGACTTGAATCAAAATCATGCTCAAGGTGCGCGCGCGCTGCGATTGGGCTTGACGGTGCAAATGGAAATTCTCTTGGGGGGTGCGCGTCACCTCTGGATGGGTTTTGGATGCTCGGCGCACTTTTTTAGGCGCATCGCATCGGCGCGCTAAAGCTTGCAGCAACAAGCGGGCATTTTGAAAGTCTCCTCGCCATAGCATGCCGGTTCCGGCGCAGGCCAAGCGGTAGGCGCTGTCGGCGCTGAGGGTGTCGTCGGCCAAGACAACCCGTTGAGGAACAGGCGCGCCACGTTCGCTGCGCCATTCATCCTGGCATTCATGGCCATTTTCTTGCCAAGTCAGTTGGGTGGCAGAAGCGCGCGTGGCCACTGAAGAGGAGGAGGGTGTTTCTGAACGGTGCATGGGGTGATCATAGGCGTTTCATCAACCTGTCTGTGAAAGTGCGGCTGGAACCTGAAAGTTCATGCAGAATGTTCATGCCATGAATGTCAGTTCCTACAAAATTCCTGAGTCTGTCTTGGTGGTGATTTACACCACCCAAGCCGAAGTCTTGCTGATTCGCCGCGCCGATGCGGGCACTTGGCAATCGGTGACAGGCAGCAAAGATGCCGTCCATGAAACTTGGGAAGAAACAGCGCGCCGTGAGGTGATGGAAGAAACGGGTTTGGATGCTTGGCACCCTGATTTGAAATTGACCGACTGGGGTCTTGAAAATACCTACGAAATCTACCCAGCATGGCGGTGGCGTTATGCACCCCATGTGACGCACAACCGTGAGCGTGTGTTTGGCCTGTGCTTGCCCCACAGATTGCCTGTGCAACTCAACCCCACAGAACACACCGAGTTCCAATGGCATGCATGGCGAGATGCTGCAGACCTGTGCTTCTCGCCCTCGAATGCTGAAGCCATATTGATGTTGCCGCGCTGGATGACACGAAACCATGCCAACTGAAAAGCCAGCCTTCTTGAAAGTTGCCACTTACAACATCCACAAGGGTGTGCAAGGTTTGGGGCCCGCACGGCGGTTGGAAATTCACAATTTGGGGTTGGCCATTGAGCAATTGGATGCGGACATCGTGTGCCTGCAAGAAGTCAGAAAAGTTCATCGCCGTGAAGAAAAGTACTTCAAGCATTGGCCTGAATTGCCGCAAGCAGAATTCTTGGCACCGCTGGGTTATGAGGCTGTTTACCGAACCAATGCAGTCACGCGTCATGGTGAACATGGCAATGCTTTGCTGTCACGCTGGCCTGTGGTGTCGCATCGGCATGAAGACATGTCAGACCATCGATTTGAGCAGCGAGGTTTGTTGCATGTCGAAGTGCAAGTAGGGGATGCCAGAGCGCCACACAACAGCCCCACCGCCGCCACTGCTGTGCATGTCATCGTGGTGCATTTGGGCTTGATTCCAGGCAGTCGCATTCGCCAAGTTGTGCAATTGCACAAGTACATCGCACGTGAAGTGCCTGTGGATGCACCTTTGTTGATAGCGGGTGATTTCAACGATTGGGGCACTCGCATCTCGCGCATGATGGCGCGCAATGGACTGCATGAATTCCAATCGGAGAGGCAAGCCACATACCCTTCACGATTGCCCATGGTGCAACTCGATCACGTCTACGCCAGAGGGCTGACGCCTGTCAGTCAAATGGTGCCGCATGGCAAAATTTGGCAACGCATGTCAGACCATTTGCCCTTGGTCGCAAAGTTTGAACGATGAAAAACCGTCCCCCTTTGCACGATGGCCATCAAATCAAATTGTTGAAGGGTGGCGCAGAGTTCTTTCCAGAACTGATCCGAGCCATTGATGCGGCTCGCTCGCACATCCACCTCGAAACTTACATCTTTGATTTTCACGCAGCGGGCGCACAAGTGGCTGCAGCATTGGAGAGGGCTGGCCGCAGAGGTTTGAGGGTCTGGGTGGTGGTGGACGGTGTGGGGACACTGCGGCTCAGTGAAGAATGGCGCACCCGTTTTGATGAAGCAGGCGTGGTGTGGCGTGTTTACTCACCGCTTGGCACCTTGGGCCTCTTGATTCCAAGCCGATGGCGCCGCTTGCATCGCAAATTGTGCGTCATTGATGGGCAATTGGCTTTCTGCGGTGGCATCAATGTTTTAGACGATTGGCATGACCCGCAATACGGTGCGTTGAAATTACCGCGTTTGGATTTTGCGGTGTGCGCTACGGGTGCGCTGGTGCAGCAAGTCCAAGAGACCACAACGCAGCTGTGGTGGCGCATGCAAGCCGTGCGCCATGTGCGACAACAAAACTTTCCGGAGGCATTCAGCTCGTTCAGAGCAGCAGGTGTACATCTGCCGTGGTTTCATGATACGCACGTGGCGCAAGGTCAAAGTTGGGTGGCACGTGCGGGCTTGCTGCTGCGAGACAATGTATTGCACCGCAGTCAAATTGAAAAGGCCTATCGACGCGCCATTGGCATGGCGCGCCATGACATCGTGATTGCCAATGCCTATTTTTTGCCAGGTCGTAAGTTGCGACAAGCTTTGATTCATGCGGCCAAGCGAGGTGTGCGGGTGCAACTTCTTTTGCAAGGGCGTTATGAGTACTTCATGCAGTACCACGCTGTTCGGCCGGTTTACCGTCAATTGTTGGCGGCAGGGATTCAGATCTACGAGTACACCGACAGTTTTTTACACGCCAAAGTGGCGGTCATCGATGCGCACCATGCACACCCTTGGGCCACCGTGGGCTCTTCCAATCTGGACCCGTTCAGTTTGTTGCTAGCCCGCGAAGCCAATGTGGTGGTGGTCGATGGATTTTTTGCCAAGCAATTGCATGGTGCATTGACTCAAGCCCTTGAGACAGGCAGTCAACGGATCGTGGCAGAGGCGCTGCTGACGCGTTCGAGACTTCAGCGTGGCATGGACTGGGTGGCCTTTGGTTTGATGCGTTTCGCCATTTGGCTCACGGGCAATCGTTATTGAGCGCCTGCTGTGGGGCTGTTGCTTCCAAGCCCGTACACCTTGCAATGGCATCAATCACTGGTAGGATCAGGCTTTGACTATTCAAAAAACGCTTATGAATGCACCCGCCCACTTAACCGCTGAGGACATTGGCACGCCCGTTTCCGTGAAGATTCGCGAGCGCATCAAGGCAGCGCGCAAACGCTTCAATGCCAACGACAACATTGCTGAGTTCATCCAGCCTGGTGAGTTGGATCATTTGCTGGACGAAGTCGCAAGCAAAATGCAAACGGTTTTGGACAGCATGGTGATTGACACTCAAAACGATCACAACACCCAAGACACAGCGCGGCGCGTCGCCAAAATGTACTTGAAGGAAGTCTTCAAAGGCCGCTACGTTGAAGGCCCTGAGGTCACTGAGTTCCCCAATGCAGAGCATTTGAACGAACTCATGATTGTGGGCCCCATCACCGTTCGCAGCGCCTGCAGCCATCACCTTTGCCCTGTCATTGGACAAATCTGGATTGGCGTCTTGCCCAACGAACATACCAACGTCATTGGCCTGTCCAAGTACGCGCGTTTGGCTGAATGGATCATGGGCCGTCCGCAAATTCAAGAAGAGGCAGTGGTTCAGTTGGCTGATTTGATTCAGCGCAAAACGCAACCCGACGGTTTGGCCATCGTCATGGAAGCCAGCCATTTCTGCATGGGCTGGCGGGGTGTCAAAGACATGGACAGCAAAATGATCAACTCGGTCATGCGCGGTGTGTTCTTGAAAGACGCCAACTTGCGCCGTGAATTTTTGTCATTGATCCCCAGAAAGGCCTGAACATGTTGGTCCGTTTACTTTACGCCAGTCGCGCGGTTGATGCGCAGCCCAGTGTCATTGAATCCATTCTGGCCCAGTCTCGACAGTTCAATCCCAGCACCGGTATCACAGGCATTTTGGTTTACGGTGGTGGCATCTTTTTGCAAGCCATCGAAGGCGGTCGTGAAGCCGTCAGTGATCTGTATGGTCACATTCAAAAAGACCCGCGTCACAAACAAGTGGTGCTGTTGCACTACGAAGAGATTTCTGAGCGCCGTTTTGGTGGCTGGACCATGGGCCAAGTGGATGTGTCGCGTGTCAACACCAACATTTTGCTCAAATACTCCGAGCGTGCAGAGCTCGATCCTTACAGCGTTTCTGGCGCGGTTTCCCTGGCATTGTTGGAAGAGCTGATGGCCACAGCTTCCATCATTGGGCGTGCCTGAACTTTCTGATGTGTGTTTGCTGGGGTGCGATTTTTCAAGCAGCCCCAGCAAGCGCAAACCCATCGTGGTGGCATTGGGTGCCATGCACCGCGGCAATGTTCAACTGACGCAGTTGCGTCAGTTTGAAACCCTTTCATCGTTTCAAGAATTTCTGCATCAACCTGCGCCCACCGGTCAAACCTGTGTGGGTGGATTTGACTTGCCCTTCGGCTTGCCCAGAGAATGGGTGGAAGCCGTGCACTGGCCAAGCACTTGGCCCGAATGCATGGACCGCTTTGCCGAGCATTCGCGCGATGAGTTGCGCCAGTTGTTCAAATCATTTTGTGATGCCAGACCAGCAGGCTCCAAGTTTGCGCACCGCAAGACCGATCTTCCCGCAGGGTCCAGCCCGTCGATGAAATGGGTCAATCCGCCCGTGGCTTGGATGATGCACGCGGGCGTCCCTTTGCTCAGGCAAGCGAAATGGACTTTGCCAGGCTTGCAGAAGGGCCGACCAGATTGTGTGGCATTGGAGGCTTACCCAGGTTTGTTGGCGCGCGAAGTGGTGGGGTCAAGAAGTTACAAAAGCGACGACAAGCAAAAGCAAACACCAGAACGTTGGGTGGCGCGCAAAGACATTCTGCATGCCATGGACCTGGCGCAAACGCGCTTGGGTTTGCGCTTGAAGCTGAGTGCTTCACAGCAGGACACCTTGTTGGCTGATGCATCAGGCGATAGCTTGGATGCGGTGCTGTGCATGGTTCAAGCCGCTTGGGCTGCAACACAACATGCTGCGGCTGAAGCGGCCGGGCAACAGGGCAACTATGGCTTGCCCAACTTTGATCCGCTAGAAGGTTGGATTGTGAGCGCTTGATTCAAATGGCCATGCCTGCAATGTCATCGGGCAAGGCCTGCAAGGCACGCAAGGCGTTGATGGCCTCGACGTCGGTGCGGTACAGCTGGACACCGTCTTTGCCATTTAACTCACCGGCCAAACGCAGCGCCTTCTCGACGGGCAGCTTGATGCCGCTGATGTGCAGCTGGATGTGACGTTGTACCAATTGCTTGCGCAATTGCTGCAGGGTTTCGACCCCCGTGGCATCGATGCGATTGATGGGTTGCGCAAACAAGCACACGTGTTGCAGGTGAGGTCGCTCCCGCAATTTTTCAGTGATGTATTTTTCAAAACTGCTGGCGGCCGCAAAGTCCAGCTCGGCATCCATGCGCAAAGCCAGTACATCGGATGTGATGGCGGGCAGCTGCCAAAGGTGACGGTCGCGCAGGCTGCCATCTTCGTGCAGGCCCACTTCAATGATGCGTGGGTGAAGGCGTGTGTGCAAAAAGTGACTCAGCCCCATCAACACGCCAGCCAAAACGCCCCAATAGATTCGAGGCGTGCTGAGCAATGTGATGGCAAAGGTCAGGCCTGCCGTGATGGCTTCAATGCGTGACAGTTGCCAAAGCTTCAGAAAAGCTTTGGGCTGAATCAAACTTGAAACAGCCAAAATCACAATGGCTGCAAAAAACTCACCAATGCGATCAAGACAGCAGGCCCAGCCAACATGCCCAGTTCGTTCCAAGTGATCAAAGGGGGCAGTGAAAGTTCGGGCAAGGACGTTGGCAAAGCGCCAATCACGGCGCCCCCTTGTTCGGCAAAACCTAAGGCATAGCTGATGACTGCAGATGCGGCCACCACCAACATGATGCTGGGCCATTTGGGCAACCATTTTTTAGCGGCAAAGAGGGCCACCAAGCTCATCAACCCAAAAGCCAAATCAGCCACTTGCACAGAGCCGCCTGCTTGCCAGCCTGTGATGGCGGGCAATTGCGAGGCCATGACCAACAAGCCTGCGGCCTGTGTAAATCCCATCATGACGGGCGAGCTGATGAGATTGAGCAACCAGCCATAACGCATCACACCCATCAGCAATTGCAGAGCGCCCGCAATGAGCGCCAGCCAAACGGCCAAGTGCACCCAATGCGCGCTGGCGGGTTGCGCCATGCCTGTCAGGGATGCACTGATGAGAACGCAGGTGAGTGCAGACGGGCCAATGGACAAGCGGGTTGAACCACCCCACATCACCCCCACCACGGCCGGCAATAAAGCCGCGTAGAGGCCAGTCACCAAGGGCATCCCCGCCAAAGCAGCATAGGCCACCGATTGCGGCACCATGAGCAGGGCCACCGAAAAGCCAGCCAGCCATTCTTGACGAAACAGATCAGGGGTTAAGCGCGGCCACTTGAGAAAGGGCAACCAAGCTGTTTGAAGCGTTTGCCATTCCATGTGTTGCGCATTGAAGAGCATCAGTTGGCCACGCAAACTGCTGCCCATGCCACTCAAAATTTTGAGTGCCTCGGTGGCTTGCAAGCTGCCAATCACACCCACCAGTGGCGCCAACACGCCCATGGTGGCACATCGGGTTTCTTCAAAACTTTGAGTGGGTGGAAACACACAGGCATAGCACGGTGAGTCGGCGTGTTGTGTGTCGTACACCGCCACTTGGCCATCCAAACGCAGCGCAGCGCCCGACACCAACGGTTTGCCATGCGTGACACAAGCCAAGTTGATGGCGTGTCGTATTTCAAAATTGTCGGTGCAATCCAGGATGACATCGGCTTGGGGAACCAAGCTTTGCAGCAAAGTCGCATCAGCCTTCAAGGCATGTGCGCTGATGTGGACATCGGGGTTGATGGCGGTCATGGCGTCACGCAGTGATGCCACTTTGGGTTGGCCCACACGTGCCTGGGTGTGCGCAATTTGTCGCTGCAAATTGGTGACATCCACGAGGTCATGGTCCACCAGGCTGATGCGGCCCACGCCAGCGCTGGCCAAATACAAAGCAACAGGAGAACCTAAGCCACCTGCACCAATGATGAGTGCGTGCGATGCGTTCACTCGCTCCTGTCCTTCAACACCCCATTCGTTCAGCAGAATGTGGCGCGAATAGCGCAGGAGTTGGTCGTCCCTCATGGGCGCTTACTTGTCTTTTTTCTCTTCTTTGCGCGCGGCCAAAGTAGCGCTCACTTTGACAGGCAAGCCTTTGAGCTGGTTCAAGGCTTGATTGAGTTGGAAGTCTTTGTCGGAGCCAAACTCGGGTGGGCGTCTTTCGGACTCGGGTTTTTTGGCTTCAGCTTCTAATTTTTTCAGCGCTTCTTCACGAGCCTTTTGACGCTCTTCATTTTTCTTTTCGGCTTCTTGGCCGTTGCCCAAGTGCTTTTCCAAATCTTCTTCGCGCGTGCGCAAGGCTGCAAACACATTGCCGTTTTCGGTTTCGTCCAACATCACATCAGGCACGATGCCTTTGGCTTGAATGGAGCGACCGCTGGGTGTGTAGTAGCGCGCGGTGGTGAGTTTCAAGGCGGTATCGGGCCCCAGTTGGCGCACCGTCTGAACGGAGCCTTTGCCAAAAGTTTGGCTGCCCATGACCACGGCGCGTTTGTGATCTTGCAATGCACCCGCCACAATTTCACTGGCTGAAGCAGAGCCTTCATTCACCAGCACCACCAAGGGTACTTTTTTCAACTGACCTTGGGTGTTTTGGGTGAGGCGCTGGATGGGATCGACATCGGCACTGCGGCGCCAAAATTGCGGCGCAGCTTTGTAAACAAACTTGCTTTCTTCCAGTTGGCCGTTGGTGGACACCACCGTGGCGTTTTCTGGCAAGAAGGCGGCAGACAAGGCCACTGCTGCATCGAGCAAGCCACCGGGGTCGTTGCGCAAATCAAGCACCAAGCCTTTGAGCTTGGGCTCTTGTTTGTACATGTCTTCTAATTTTTTAGAAAAGTCTTCGACGGTGCGTTCTTGGAACTGAGACACCCGAATCCAACCGTAGCCGGAATCTAAAAGTTTGGCTTTGACCGATTGTGTTTTGATTTCTTCCCGCACGATGGTGACGGTGAATGTGCGGCCCTCGTCTTTTCGGAAAATGGTCAAGAGCACTTTGGTGTTGGGCTCGCCGCGCATGCGTTTCACCGCATCGTTCATGGACAAGCCTTTGACCAAGGTGTCGTCAATCTTGGTGATCAGGTCGTTGGTTTTGAGGCCAGCCCGGTCTGCGGGTGAGCCTTCAATGGGGGACACCACTTTGACCACACCTTCTTCTTGGGTGATCTCAATGCCCACGCCAACAAAACGTCCGGACGTGCCTTCGCTGAATTCTTTGAAACTTTTCTTGTCAAAATATTGAGAGTGGGGGTCGAGACTGGCGACCATGCCAGAGATGGCTTCGGTGATGAGTTTTTTCTCATCCACCGTTTCAACATAGTCACTTTTCACCATGCCAAACACGGCGGCCAGTTGCTGCAACTCTTCCAGCGGCAAAGGCGCAAAGGCCCCGCGCGCAGTGGTTTGCAAAGACACGGTGGTGAGGGCGCCTGCCAAGGCCCCCACGCTTAACCAACCCACGATTTTCAATTTTTGACCCATGTTGATTGACCCAGAGGGTCTCCTTTGGAACCAATATACACCCTGACGCCCAAGTTTGGAGGCATCAGGGATTGTCTTGGCGGTATTTAGGCCTTGCCTTGGTTGGCCACAGCAGCTGCCGCTTTGGCGGCTGCTTCGGCATCGCCCAAATAGTATTTGTTGACGGGCTTCAATTGGGCATCGAGCTCATAGACCAAAGGAATGCCATTGGGAATGTTCAAGTTCACGATGTCATCGTCTGAGATATGGTCCAGATACTTGATCAAAGCCCGAATGGAGTTGCCGTGAGCGGCCACCACTACACGCTTGCCGGCCTTGATGGCAGGCGCCATGGACTCGTTCCAAAACGGCACCACGCGTGCCACCGTGTCTTTGAGGCATTCAGTCAAAGGCACGTCTTGGGGCTTGATCTTGGCGTAACGCAGATCACCGCGTTCGCAGCGGGGGTCTTGCGGCTCCAAAGCGGGGGGCGGTGTGTCAAAACTGCGGCGCCAGACCAAAACCTGTTCGTCGCCATACTTTTTGGCCGTTTCAGCCTTGTTCAGGCCTTGGAGTGCGCCGTAGTGACGCTCGTTCAAACGCCAGCTGTGGTGCACAGGCAGCCATTGGCGGTCCATGGCATCCAAGGTGTGCCACAGCGTGTGAATGGCGCGCTTGAGAACGCTGGTGTAAGCCAAGTCAAATTCATAACCTTCGGCTTTCAGGAGTCGACCAGCCGCTTTGGCTTGTTCGACGCCGGTGGGGGTTAAATCAACATCGGTCCAGCCTGTGAAGCGATTTTCTAAATTCCAAGTGGACTCGCCGTGGCGAATGAGAACGAATTTGTACATGGTGAAAGGTTTAATCAAAGAGGACAATGCGGTTTTCCATTCGCCATTTTAGAATTCGAATCTGGCAGGCAGCCGTCAAATGTGCTGCATGTGAACTTTTTAAGGGTTTTTTGTGAATTTTTTGATTGAAAACTGGATGTTGGTTTCTGTGGCTGCGGCGTCAGCCTTGGGTCTTTTCTGGCCCGCCATGATCAAAGGTGCTGCAGGTGGGGTGGAGCCTTCCGAAGCGGTTTTGCTCATGAACCGAGAAAAAGCGGTGGTCATCGATGTCTGCGAGCCCGCTGAATTTGCCCAAGGCCATGTGGTCGGTTCTAAAAACATTCCTTTGGGTCAGCTTGAAGAACAATTGCCTCAGTTGGTCAAAAACAAAAGCCTGCCCGTCATCATGGTCTGCCAAGTAGGCGGCCGTGCCAGCCGCGCTGCAGCCCAGGCGCAAAAGCTGGGCTTTGAGCGTGCCAAGGCCTTGTCCGGCGGTTTGAAGTCATGGCGTGAAGCCAACCTGCCTGTTGAAAAAGCCTAACCATCGAATCTGGAGTTGTCATGCCACACGTGAAGATGTACACCACGGCTGTTTGCCCCTATTGTGTCCGTGCCAAGCAAGTCTTGAAGTCCAAAGGCGTCACGGACATTGAGGAAATCCGGGTCGACACCCAACCCGAAGCGCGTGAACACATGATGAAAATCACGGGTCGCCGCACTGTGCCTCAGATTTTCATTGGTGAAACGCATGTGGGCGGTTGTGATGATTTGATGGCCTTGGATGCCAAAGGTGGCTTGATGCCGCTGCTGCAAGCCCGTTGAACTTTGCAACCAGGGCCTGTGTGGCCCCCTGCCATCGGTGATAATCTGCTTCGAACCCGCGGTTGGGGCTTGTTCAAGCGGCCGCCGGGATGATCACCCTTACAGCACCATTATTTATGTCAGAAGCCAACACCCCCGTGTTCCAAATCCAACGCGTTTACATGAAGGAAGCGTCTTTGGAGCAACCCAACTCTCCCGCCATTCTGTTGGAGCAACAACAACCTGCGGTGGACATTCAATTGGGTGTGGAAGCCAACCAAGCCGCTGAAGGCGTTTACGAAATTTGCGTGACAGCCACCGTGCACACCAAAATCGAAGACAAAACGGTCTTTTTGGTGGAGTGCAAACAAGCGGGCATTTTCGAAATCCGCAATTTGCCCGAAGACCAAATGGGGCCCATCATGGGCATCGCTTGCCCCCAAATCGTCTACCCCTACCTGCGTGGCAATGTGGCCGACATGGTCACTCGCGCTGGCTTTCCGCCTGTGCACTTGGCCGAAATCAATTTCCAAGCCATGTACGAGCAGCAACAAGCTGAAGCTGCGGGCCAAGCGGCTGCAGCCCCTCAAGTTCAGTAAGTACATCACCAAGGCCCCAGCGTGAGCCTGAAGATTGCGGTCATCGGGGCAGGTGCTTGGGGCACCGCGCTGGCCATCAGTGCCAGCCGAGAAGGTACAGGGCATCACGTTCAGTTGTGGACGCGTGACCCTGTTGCCGCCAAAGAACTTCAATCGCAACGAAGCAATCAGCGCTATTTGCCTGGGGTGCGTTTCCCTTCGTCATTGCAGTGTCTCAGCAGCCCCCTGCCTGAATTGGCCGGATGGGCGCAGCAACACGATTTGTTGGTGATTGGCACGCCCATGTCAGCTTTGCGCAGCATGTTGACAACCCTGAAAGATGTGCAGGTGCCCGTGGCTTGGCTTTGCAAAGGCTTTGAAGCGGGCAGCCTCGGCGTTGAATCGGGTGCCATGCCACATGAGGTGTGCCGGCAAGTTGCGCCGCGGCTCCAAGCGGGTGCCCTCAGTGGACCTAGCTTTGCCATGGAAGTGGCCACAGCGCAACCTACCGCTTTGGTGGCAGCCAGTGCCCACGCCAAGGTGCGTCAGTTGCTGGTGGATGCGTTTCACAGTGCCAGTTTGCGCGTCTATGCCAATGAGGACATCGTGGGCGTGGAGGTGGGTGGCGCGGTTAAAAACGTGTTGGCCATTGCCACAGGTTTGTGCGATGGCTTGAACCTCGGCTTGAATGCTCGCGCCGCCTTGATCACACGTGGCCTGTCTGAAATGACGCGCTTGGGCGTGGCCTTGGGCGCCAAACCCGAAACCTTCATGGGCTTGTCTGGCCTTGGCGATTTGGTGCTCACTGCCACCGGTGATTTAAGTCGCAATCGCAAGGTGGGCTTGTTGCTGGCGCAAGGCATGGACTTGCAGCAAGCGGTTCAATCTTTGGGGCATGTGGCTGAAGGGGTTTACAGCGCGCGTACCGTGGTCAAACGCGCACAGGCCTTGGGGCTTGAAATGCCCATTGCACAAGCCGTTGTGGCTTTGCTCGATGGCCAGTTGAAACCTGCTGAAGCAGTCGCTGCACTGATGGGGCGTGGTGCCAAAGGCGAAGCGGTTTCAAGCGCTTGACCCCAACGGGCCCGCGGTTTTTCCAAGCTTAAACCGG
>RFVJ01000380.1 GCA_009928125.1 Betaproteobacteria bacterium | reverse complement strand
GAGCGCGTGCAGGGTGACATGGCCAAATGGCAGACTTGGCGCTGGATTCTGGACGACGTCACGCCCCACGAAGAAGGCTTTGGCAAGCACCCCAAGTGCTTGCGCGAGGGAGAGGACGGCGCGCTTTGGCTGTTTCCCAATTTCAAAGTCGAGTTGTATCCAGACGATGCAGAAGGCTACCTTTTGAACGTCACCTCGCCCGATCCCTGTTTCTTTGTGATGTGGCGCATGGAAGAGCAAGCTGCCTTGTGCGACGATCTGGTAGCCGTGCCCGAACGCGTATCGCTCAGTTACCATGATGCGGGTCGGTGGCTGGATGCGCAAGAAACCATCGAGCAGGTTCCTGCGCCGCCCGACATCGTTGAATGGGTGCGTGAGTTTGCCAAGCAACATTACACCCCCGAGGTGAAGCGCCGTCAGCGCCCTCAAAGTTTTCAGGCCCTGACCGACCGATTTGGTCAACCTGCCAAGGTCACCACCAGCGATCGCTCTGGCCGAAAGGTGGATGGCGCATGACAGAGAATACAGGTGGTTTTTTCAGCCGTTGGTCGCAGCGCAAACAGGCTGTGAAGTTGGGCTTGGCTGAAGAAGACATCAGTCCAAACAAAGCGCAAGACAAACCGCAGACCTCTGTACAGAACAGCGAAGTTTCTGAGGCCAGTGTCAAGCCTGAAGCAACCGACCCTGCTGCAGAGCCACCCAAGTTGCCAACGTTGTCGGATGTTGAGCAATTGACACCTGATTCTGATTTTTCGACGTTCATGACGCAAGGCGTCTCGCCAGAAGTTCGCAATGCGGCCATGAAAAAACTCTTCACCGATCCCCACTACAACGTGATGGACGGTTTGGACATTTACATTGGCGACTACAACACGCCAGACCCCTTGCCCTCTGGCATGTTGGCCAAAATGGTGGGCGCGCAATTTTTGGGTTTGGTGAAAGCCCCAGAAGATGTGGCACAGTCCAGTTCACCTGATACCGACGTTTCCAATCCAGCAGAGACCCAGTTGGCTGCACCCGCAAACAACTTAGACAACCCTGAGCCCCTCGACAACACATCGGCACAACATGACCACACTCATTTGCGATTGCAATCAAACCATGCCCCTGCAGACCCAGAAGCTGGGTCAGGCGCTGGGTGAATCGCTCACACTGCACAGCACGCTTTGCCGCCGAGAAGCGGGCGCATTTCAGAAGGCCATTCAATCGGGTCAAGAGGTGGTGGTGGCCTGCACGCAAGAGCGAAAACTTTTCTCTGAGTTGGCATCCCAAACAGAAGGTGCAACGTCGCCCCTCAAATTTGTGAACATCCGTGAGGCTGGCGGTTGGAGCAGCGATGCACACAATGCCTCTCCCAAACTGGCGGCCTTGCTGGCCGCAGCGCATTTGCCTGAGCCCGATCCCGTGCCCGTGGTGCCTTTCAAAAGCGAAGGACGCTTGTTGATCATGGGGCCGCTCGATCAAGCAGAGAAGGCCGCCGCCATGGT